>NZ_JBHSHL010000007.1:0-103709 GCF_042652965.1 Filifactor villosus | reverse complement strand
TAGTAATGACGGTAGAGTTGATCACAAAGATCGCTTGTGAAGAAGGATTGAGATTTGCGATCCGCGAAGGTGGAAGAACCGTAGGAGCGGGAGTCGTAGATAAGATTATCGAATAAGACATCGGAAGATGTGGAAGAAGACAGGGCAGAGATGCTCTGTCTTTTTTGTGCAAAAAATTTTCGAAAAATAATTGCGACACTTTTCACTCTGTAGAAGATAATACGATTATTCCTTTAAATGGTGGATATCAACGATTTGCACTCCGTAGAAGAGAAAACGAATTTTCGTGCTTGCAAAACAGATATAACCATACTTCTATCGAAGAATAGTATAAGTCCTTGAGGAAAGTGTATTGATATCCTCGGGTACAAAATATGCTGTTCTCCTCTTAAAACGACAAGTGTAAGGAAATATTATTACCGAAAATAAAGGGTGAAAGTTCAAAGTATTCAACCTGTAGATTTTATACTATTCTTCCTTTGAATTATAGATATAAACAATTTGTGACCCATAGAAGATAAACTGATTTTTCGTGGGTTGAAAAACAGATATATCCATACTTCTATTGGAGAATAGTATTAATAGATAATGTGATCCGTAGAATAAAGGGCCTTGATACCAATGCTTCGGACAGGTAATGATAACAAACAGAGGAAGGCGGATATATCCGCCCTCCTCTGTTTGATGTATATCTGTATTTACACCATTATCCGGTACAATGTTGTTATATCGTTTTTGTCACTACGGAAAGTTCTTCTATCCCGTGGAGCACAAGTCGTTGTCATCAATGATTCAAATGGATAATAGTCTTAGAGTTCTATTAATTTGTAAAGATTTGTACATAGTACATTCCGTTATATTTGTTGTCTTTCTTGGTGGAACGGAAGAGTTTGACGGAAACATGCTTAAACGATTCGTTAAGGATGATGCTCTTATGGGAAGGAGAGTTTGCCCATTGATTGAATGCAGCCTTTGAATCCGCTGAGCCTGCCGCAATGTTCTCTTCAAATGCAAAATAGCTGTCGAAGACGGAATCGGAAAGTGCGTTTTGTCCATTGGGACGAACTCTTGAGAAGCTGAAAGAAAGCTCTGCCGCTCTCAGTTTTGCATAACGGGAGATATCGTCGTTTGCTTTTTCGAGGGGAGCAAGTCCGTTTTGTTCTCTCAAGTTGTTAATAAGAGGCAGCATTTGTTCCTCGAGATCGATCACCTGACCTTCAACGGTGACGACAGAACCGTTTTCGCCGAGGAAGGTATAGGTAGAAACTTTATTCTCCTGTCCATCGAACACATGGGACTTGATCCTGTTTGAACCCGAGGAGAGAACGGTCGAGAGATTGTAGATCATCTCAAAAACAGCTCCGCGTTTTGCACTTTCGTCGTAGTTATAACGGGTTAAGCTGACACCGTCGAGGATGTTTTTACTTCTTGCAAAACTGATGGCAGATTCCGCCCAGTGTCCGCTTGCTTTGACCTTGTTTTCTTCGGGATGCAAAGCGGCGAGAACAGAGATGATCTCGGCATAGGTGATCTTTCCTTCGGGACGGAAGGTTCCGTTGTCGTAGCCGGAGATGATACCTCTTCTTACGGCTTCAACAATATAACCGTTGGCCCAATGTTTCACGGGAACATCCGAAAAACTCGATTTTTTCAGGTTGTTTTTTCCGGCATCCTTATCGAGACCGAGCATCGACATAATAACCTTGACGGCCTCCGCTCTGGTGATAGAGGAGTTTAATGACAGGTCTCCGTCAGACCTTCCTGAGATCCATCCCTGAGACAACAGGTATTGAACCTTCTGTGTTCTGGACAAACCTGTGGCCCATGCAGTTTGGAGAGATGTCATCATCATCAAAACTGCCAAAAAAACTGTTAACTTTTTCTTCATAAACAAGACTCCTTTCTGGATTTGAAAAATGGTTACAAAGGGCAAAACAACTCCTGTAAGAATAGTCGTAACCAGAGATTCAAGAAGGATAGAACATTTGTTATAAGTTCCTTTTTGAAAACGGATATAGAAATGCTACGAACGCTCTCTAGATTCTCTGTACAACAACTCGACTAAAGATTATTTTACCACAAAAAATACACAAAAAACACATAAATTGAACTTAAATAAAAAAGGATAGAGCCCGCCGTTTGCTTTGAGCTCCAGGCCGGTGCTGTTATCCGGTCAAAACCTTGCTCTCAGAAACGATGAGGATGTCTGAAATACCGGATCGATTGTATACTCTGCAAAGAGTGTTGTCATACTCTTTGTCGGCAAGCTTCTTAAAGGATATAAGACCTCTATCGGGTACAAGTTTTTTGATGATCTTCGACCAAGATGGAGATGACCTCGATAAACAAGTTTAATCCCAGCGGGAGAACGTTTTCGTCAAAGTCAAAACCCTCGTTGTGATGAGGGGCTTTCAACTTCGTACCGAGAAGAAAGTGGATGCTCTTTCCGCCCTGTTCTTCCACACGACGCAGCATGTAGGTCACATCCTCCGAGCCGGTCAGTCTGGGACGGAGGTTGGTTTGAAATCCTCTGTCCTTGAGTTTTTTGTTCATAAGATCGACAAAGTCGGGATGTTCGGTTTTGAAGTCGATCGCTTCGCCCACTTCATCGATACGGTATTGGAGACCGTAGGTCAAGGCGCTTCCCTGTACGGCATGAACGACCTTGTACCAGAGATCTTTCAAGGTGGTGTAGTGGTCCGCACGGATCTCGCCTTGAAGGAAGCTGTCTTGAGCTATGATGTTTCTTGTGTTTCCCGCATTCAAGTAGCCAATGTTGAGTTTGGTATTTGAACTGCTGTATTGGATCAGGCCGTTCAGATTCAGACAGAGACTTGCGGCACCCAAGAGAGCGTTTCTTCCGTATTCGGGATTGTTGGCGGAGTGTGCGGAACGTCCCCAGTAGGTGACATCAAATTTTTTGCTCGACAAAAACCCTTCGGTCCCTACGCCGACCGTATTGCTTTTTTCGTTGAGACCGATATGAGAGCCTACCATATAGGTTACTTCATCGACACAGCCTTTTTCCGTCATAGATTTTCCGCCGTGGACTCCTTCCTCCGCAGGTTGGAAAATAATACGATAGCTCCCGACCAGACTTTCTCTATGGTCACAGAGATATTGAGCAAGCACCAAACCCAGAGAAATATGCCCGTCATGGGCACAGGCATGGCAGTTTCCTTCGTTTTGAGAACGGAACTCCAATTGGTTGGGAAGGTGGGAAGGATCACTGGTTTCTCGGATGGGTAGGGCATCGATGTCAAAGCGAAAGCAGATCTTGGGTCCCTCCCTTCCGGTGTCAATGTCCAGGATAAGGCCGGTGTATCCTTTTTTGATATCCTCGATATCAAAGTCAACGCCTTCCAAGTCGAGGGTCTTAGCGTGGGCCTGCATCACGGTTGCGGGAGGAAGACCGTCTCGATGTCCGTGGATGCTTCGGCCATAACGGATCTCTACATGGAGCTTGCGCACAATCTTAAGTAGCTCGATAGTGGTTTGCATTTCCAAAAAACCAAGCTCGGCGATTTGATGAAACTTTCGTCTATAAGCAATCAGCTGTTTGTAATACTCGTTCATATAACCTCACAATCATTTTAGGATAGGGGTGTGGATTTTTTTGTTTGAATTTTTTCGATGAAACAAAAACCCTCGGTAGCGTCTTCGTAGGAATCGAATGCATCACTTGGGAATTTTTTCGATACGGAACCGCACCTCTTCCGTTTAGTTCGGGAAACAATATTAAAGAAGGCAAGAGACCGTCAGATTGTGAATGGTCTTTCGTATTCTGCGAATTTGTTGAGCACAAGGCATTATTTTTACATACGAGAAGAGCAGAACACGCCTCTTCGTCCTCCGACAGTTCCTTTGTCTAAATTAGAGTATATCACATTTTAACATGAAATACTTCATCGCCTTGAATTTGTAACAAAAGGAAATGATAACCAGCCTAAAATCCAAAATCATCAGGATTGTCGGATTCTTCTTTCCGGCATGGAAGATAAGAATAAAAAAAACTGCAACATCGTACTCTTTGTGCATTTTGTGCTATAATTAAGAAGAAAGGCAAAGATTTTGATAATGATCCGGTGCATAGGCATATTGATGGTTACCCTTATTTGATATCCCCGTTATCGTGCAGAAGGGTTCCCGGTACAGTTGAATCAGTACGAATATCAACATGTCGGAATACCGGGAGATATTTGAGAGAACAGGAGAGATACCATGAGCAAGTTTATTGCAGATCCAAGTTTTTGGCAGTTGTTTCCCGAGGCGAAGTTGGGTGTGGTACTGGTGAAGGGAATGAACAATGATGAGGAGGTACCCCGAGAGATCAAAAGTCTGCTTTCCAAGAGTAACCGGGAAGCTGAGAAGTTTCTTGTGAAAGGAAAGTTTAATGAAAATCCGGCAGTTGCGGTTTGGAGAGAAGCGTATCAGAAGTTCAAGACGAAAAAAGGGGCGAGATGTAGTATAGAAGCCCTGCTTAAGCGGGTGGAGAAAGAGAACCCCGTTAACAGTATCAATCCTTTGGTCGACATCTATAATTCGGCTTCCCTGCAGTTCGGTCTGCCTTGTGGTGCGGAAGATTCCGATTCTTTTGAAGGAGATCTGGTATTGGGCATTACCGACGGTGGAGATGAGTTCTATCTGATCGGGGAAACGGAGTCTTCTCCGACCTTGGAGGGAGAACTTTGCTATCGTGACGATAAGGGAGCGGTATGCAGATGTTTCAACTGGAGGGACGGAGAAAGGACGATGATTAAAGGCAGTACAAAAAACGCCTTTGTCATTATGGAGTCTGTAGATCCTTCGAGGGAAGAGGACCTGAAGGCTGCACTTTCTTTTCTTGCAGAACATATAGAAAAATATCTGGGAGCGGCAGTAAGTCAACATCTGTTGACCAAGGACGAGCCGAGCGTGGAGTTATAGTAATGGATGAAGAGACAATGGCTTTATGGACGACCGTGAAGCTGTTGTCTCTTTAGATAATGAAAGGATAATGAAAGCTGAAATCAGTTGATAGATTCAGTCGAAAGAAAATGAATGAATTTTCTTCTACATAAGTATCAGAAATATTTTACTATTCTGCTATTTAAGTTTTAAGTTGTTTTTGATTTTAAATAATGCTAACATAAAAGAAACGGAAAGTCTATTTGTTGAGGGCTTTTGCTTTTCGAATCAAGGAAGAATTTTTTATGGTTTGGTCGAACAGGATCCTTCGCTACCGAATCGGGTTTTCGTTTTGGGCCTTGAACAAGGTATGGTATAGATGGTTACATAGGTTAGGTATGGTGTGAAAGATGAGTAAGAGGATTCGTATTGTTACAGGGCATTACGGGAGTGGGAAAACGGAGTTTTCTCTAAATTTGGCAAAGAAGTTGAAACAGACTCACGAAAAGGTATCCATTGTCGATTTGGATGTGATTAACCTTTATTTTAGAAGCAGGGAAAAGGAAGAAGAACTCAACCGTATGGGGATCAAACTCTATGCCAGTTCAATTCGTGCAAATGCGGTCGATATACCGGCGGTCGCGGCGGATGTAGTCGCACCGATCCAGGATGACGAGTGTCAGCTCATTATGGATATTGGAGGCAATGCCGCAGGAGCAAGGACGATCGGGCGGTATAGGGAGATGTTGTTGGAGAAGGGGTGTGAGCACTATTTCGTACTCAACTGCAACCGTCCCGAAACCGATACGCTGGAGAAGGCTGTGATATTTATGGAAGAGATTGCTTTCAAATCCGGTATAGCAATCACGGGTCTTGTTAACACCTCCCATATGCTTAAAGCAACGCGTGTGGAAGATGTGCTGAGGGGGGATGTGTTATGCCGGCAGGTTTATGAAAAAACGGGGGTGCCGGTCATCTACACAGTTGCATTGGAAAAGATTGCAGCGGAATTGGAAGGAAGGGTTCAGGGGACAATTCTTCCCATTTCTCTCTTTATGAGAGAAGAATGGATGTTATAGATCAAGGGATATCCTGCACAATTCAAATAAGCAAGAATCCTATGTTGTAAGGGTATGGTCGCTAAAAGCATTCATTTCACAATTTTTTATGTTGAGATGTGCCGGAGGAAAGAATTTGTGTCGTTGTATGGTATCTTCTTGGTGTTTGACCTTGGAGTTCAATGCTTTAATATTGAAGATGGCTCTTTTCGCAAGGTTCGAAAGAAGGTTTCGAGCCGAAAGAAAGGCGGGGTCGGAGGCGTTTCAGTCAAACGTTCGAAAGGGATTGTATTTATTT
Source organism: Filifactor villosus (assembly GCF_042652965.1). Taxonomy (NCBI): domain Bacteria; kingdom Bacillati; phylum Bacillota; class Clostridia; order Peptostreptococcales; family Filifactoraceae; genus Filifactor; species Filifactor villosus. The sequence continues at coordinate 97,466 of NZ_JBHSHL010000007.1, read as the reverse complement.
AAGGGGGGTTCATTACCATGGCAAGAAAGGGAAAGGTAATATTTAACGAAGAGCGCTGTAAGGGCTGCGGTTTATGTGTATCGGTCTGTCCGAAAAACATCATTTCTTTGAGTAGGACAAAGATCAACCATAAGGGCTATCGTCCGGCAGGGGTGGAAGAGATGGACAAGTGTATTGCCTGTGCAAACTGTGCAACCATGTGTCCTGATTCCGTTATTACGGTGGAGACAGTAGAATAAGGGGGAGAAAATCATGGCAAAAGTTCTTATGAAGGGAAACGAGGCGATCGGGGCCGCTGCGATCAAAGCGGGCTGTAAGTATTTCTTCGGATATCCGATCACACCTCAAAGTGAGTTGCCGGAATACATGTCCAGAGAACTTCCGAAAGTAGGCGGAGTGTTTTTGCAAGCGGAGTCGGAGGTTGCTGCAATCAATATGGTGTACGGAGCCGCCGGAACCGGAGTTCGTGTTATGACGAGTTCATCGAGTCCCGGGATCTCCTTGAAACAAGAAGGAATTACTTATATAGCAGGTGCGGAATTGCCCTGTCTGATCGTCAACATCATGCGTGGCGGTCCGGGACTTGGAAGTATCCAGCCCTCACAGACCGATTACTATCAGGCGACGAGAGGCGGAGGAAACGGCGATTATCGCGTGATTGCTTTTGCGCCGGCAAACGTGCAGGAAATGGTAGACTTGATTATAGAAGGGTTTGATTTGGCGGACCTCTATCGCAATCCCGTCATGATCTGCGGAGACGGTATGATGGGTCAGATGATGGAACCTGTAGAGTTCAAAGAGCATGCGAAACGTGAACTGCCTGTAAAGGACTGGGCGACGACAGGTACAGAAGGAAAGAGAAAGCCCAATATCATCAACTCCCTCTACTTGGAGGCATCCGAGTTGGAAGAACATAATAAGCATCTTATCGAGAAGTACAGGACCATAGAAGAAAACGAAGTGCGTTACGAAACGGTCGATGTGGAGGATGCAGACTTTGTATTTAGTGCCTATGGAACAACATCCAGGATTGTTAAAAGTGCGATGAAGATCCTTAGGGAAGAAGGTTACAAAGTAGGTCTGATTCGTCCGATTACCATTTGGCCCTATCCTTTTGAGGCGTTCAAGCAGATCAAACCCGACTGCAAGGGGGTTATGGTCGTAGAGATGAATACCGGACAGATGGTCGACGATGTGAAGATCGCGGTAGAAGGCAAGTATCCCGTACATTTCTATGGACGTCAGGGAGGTATGGTACCTTCTCCCGAAGAAGTTGCGGATGCGGCAAGAAAAGTGTTAGGAGGGAAGTAAAGATGGCTGTTATTTACAAAAGAACCGAAGCGTTGGTAGATGTACCTACCCACTACTGTCCCGGATGTACACACGGGATCATTCACAAGATCGTGGCGGAAGTGATCGAAGAGATGGGATTGACAGGCAAGGCGATCGGAGTCGCACCCGTAGGCTGTTCCGTATTGGCTTACAAGTACTTTAACTGTGATATGCATGAGGCGGCTCACGGAAGAGCGCCGGCGGTCGCAACGGGAATCAAGCGTACACAACCGGACACCTTTGTGTTCACCTACCAAGGAGACGGAGACCTTGCGTCGATAGGAACGGCGGAGATCGTTCATGCCGCGCACAGAGGAGAGAGGATCTCTACCATTTTTGTCAATAATGCCATCTATGGAATGACCGGAGGACAGATGGCTCCCACGACTCTGATCGGACAAAAAACAACGACATCTCCCGCCGGAAGGACTATAGAGCATAGCGGTCGTCCTTTGAGGGTGAGCGAAATGCTTGCGACCATAGACGGAGCAAAGTTTGTGGAGCGTGTATCGGTGGATACTCCTGCCAACATTCGTAAGGCAAAGAAAGCAATCAAGGAGTGTTTTGAAGTTCAAGTAAAAGGAGAGGGTTTCGGTATTGTAGAAGTGCTGTCCACCTGTCCGACGAACTGGGGGTTGCCGCCCGTGGATGCACTTCAATGGCTCAGGGACAATATGATGCCTTATTATCCGCTCGGTAACTATAGAAATACAAGGGAGGCGAAATAATGGAACATAAAATCATTATGGCAGGATTCGGAGGTCAGGGCGTTATGGCGATCGGCCAGCTGACGACCTATGCGGGAATGGTGGAAGATAAGTTTGTCTCCTGGTTGCCGTCCTACGGACCTGAGATGCGAGGAGGAACGGCAAACTGTGCGGTTATCATCTCGGATGAGCCTGTAAGTGCTCCTACGGTAACGCAGTCTACCTCCGCAATTATTATGAACGAGCCTTCCTTGGAAAAATTTGAACCTGAAGCGAAGCCGGGAGCCAAGTTCATCATCAATTCGTCGTTGGTGTTTAAGAAAATCGAAAGAGAAGACATCGAAGGCTTCTATATTCCTGCAAATGAGATTGCCGCTCAGATCGGAAATCCGAAGGTAGCAAATATGGTCATGCTTGGTGCCTTTTTGGAAGCAACTCACGTCGTTTCTGAAGAAACGGTATTGAAGGTCTTTACCAAGGTCTTCGGTGCAAATAAGGAAAAATTCATTCCCATGAATAAGGAAGCGATGGAAGCGGGAGCAAACTACGTAAAAAACCAAAAATAAAACCTCGAAAAATCGGTATGAGTCTTCATATCGATTTTTCGTAAAACAAAGATTTTTTTGAATAGAAAATCGTTTTCAAGGGTATGAAATAGCTTGTAGGCAAAAGAGAATTTGTATCAATAAAAAATAAATTTGGAGGTATGTGGATATGGATTGGAAAAAGATTTATCAGGATAGGTTGGTAACGGCTGAGGAAGCTCTTAAGCACATCAAAAGCGGAGATCGTGTAGGTGTGGGGCACGCTATGGCGGAGCCTACCTATCTTCTGGAAGAAATGGTTCGCATGAAGGAGCTCTACAAAAATGTTGAGATCACAGGACTTGTTCCCGGAAAGGCTCCCTATGCGGCAGAAGGTTTGTACGAGCACTTCAAGCCGAAAATGATGTTTTTGGGAACGGCTACCCGAAAAGCGGTAGAACGGCAGGAGGCGGAATTCATCCCTTGTTTCTTCAATGATGTACCTCGTACTTACCGTGATGTATTGCCTGTTGACGTGGCATTGGTTACCTTGACACCTCCCGACAAACACGGATATTGCAGTGTAGGGATCTCCTGCGATTTTACCAAGACCTTTGCAGACACGGGCAAGATCGTGATTGCTCAGATCAACAAACATATGCCCAGAACACTTGGAGACACGTTTGTTCATGTTTCGGATGTCGATTTCTTCGTTGAGTATGACCAGCCTTTGACTGAACTGGGTGCTCCGGTCATTGGAGAAGTGGAGAGCGAGATCGGAAGATACATCGCATCCATGGTTAAGGATGGAGACTGTCTGCAACTTGGAATCGGAGCAATTCCGGATGCCGCTCTTCAATTTATGACCGACAAAAAAGACCTCGGTATCCACTCCGAGATGATTTCCGATGGGGTTATGAATTTGATGGAAGCGGGAAATATTACCAACAAGAGAAAGACTCTGCATAAGAACAAGACGGTTGTGACCTTCCTGATGGGAAGCCAAAAAATGTACGACTATGTCGACGACAACCCGTCCTTCCTCTTCTATCCTGTCGACTATGTCAACGATCCGCGTGTCATTATGCAAAACGACAATATGGTATGTATCAACTCCTGTATCCAAGTGGACCTTCAAGGTCAAGTCGTCTCCGGTTCCATAGGATTGAGACAGTTCAGCGGAGTAGGCGGTCAGGTGGACTTTGTAAGGGGAGCTCTGTGGAGCAAAGGAGGAAGAAACATCATTGCCATGCCGTCTACAGTAAAAGGAAAGGTATCCAAAATCTCTCCGTTTATCACGGAAGGATCTTCGGTAACGACCTCCATCAACGATGTTGACTATATCGTCACAGAGTACGGAATTGCAAAATTGGGCAGCAAGTCTCTTCAAGAAAGAGCAAGAGAGCTGATCAATATTGCACATCCGGATTTCAGAGCGGAACTTGCAGAAGAATATGAAAGAAGATTCGGACACAAATTCGACTATAATAAACAATAAGAGCGGGCTTTAAAACACCGTCAATAGAAACAATGTAAAATTGAAAATATTGAATCATTTGTAAAATAAGAGCAAAGAGCGTGTGGAAGAACTTCCTCATGCTTTTTTGTTGTGAAGGATATGCCGGATGATTTATAATGGTAGGGGAATAATGAAAATATGCTTATTACTAGGGTGGTTATCATGGAGAAGATCATTGAACTCAAGGGTGTAAACTATTTCTATAAGACATTTAAGAAACAGCAGGGTTTTGTCGGCTCGATCAAGGATTTCTGGAAAAGAGAAGAGGAGAGGGTTCATTCTCTGAGGAACTTTGAATTGGAGATAGACAAGGGAGAGATCCTCGGCCTCCTCGGGCCCAACGGGGCGGGCAAGACCACCTTGATCAAGCTCCTGTCGGGAATATTGGAGCCTGACAGCGGGGAGGTTTCCTGTATGGGGCACAGACCGTTTCGGAAGGAGAAGGCCTACCTGAAGAATATCGGTGTTGTCTTGGGTCAAAAATCTCAATTGATCTGGGATCTGCCCGCCCTTGAGACCCTCGATATGCTCAGGCTTATCTATGAGGTAGAAAAGTCCGAGTACGAGCAGAGGCTGGAGTTGCTGTTGGACCTTTTGGAACTGAAAGACAAACTCCACATTCCAGTAAGGAAGCTTTCTCTAGGGGAAAGGGTAAAGTTTGAGTTGATCTGTGCTTTGATCCATAGGCCGGAGGTCCTTTTTTTGGACGAACCGACCATAGGCTTGGATTTGACGAGCCAGAGAAACATCCATCGATTTTTGAAGGAGATTAACCGGAAGGAGAGGATCACGGTTCTTTTGACTTCACACTATCTCAAGGACATCGAAGCCCTCTGCGAGCGTATCGTCATCGTGATGAAGGGGCAGAAGAAGGAGGACACATCGATACGTGCCTTGGTGGAGAAGTTTTCCGGTAAGGGCTCCGAATTTGTGATCGAATTTACGGACTTTGTCCCGGAAGGTTTGCATATGCTGGGAGAAGTGAGAGAGAACTCCTTGGAGGTTTCGGACAAGGTACTGGAAGACTTGTTGACCTCCCTTCCCATCGACAAGGTGGAGTCTGTGAAACGTAAAAGAAAAAGTTTTGACGAAGTGATTTATCAAATTTACAGTGGTGATTAGAATGAAGTATATAGCTATCGTATTGAATAATTTTTATAGTGAGCTCTCCTTCAAGTTCAATCTGATCGCGGGGATATTGACCGAGATCAGCAGTTTGGTTTTGGGGATCTTTGCGTGGTTGGCAGTGTATCGAAGTACGGGAGGAGGCGAGATCGGCGGATTCGATCAAGGGGATATGCTGGTCTACCTCAGTGTTTCTCATATGTCCGCCATCCTGTTCTCTACAGGGATCGTTGTACAGACAGCAGGGTATATCAAAAGGGGAAGGCTCACGACCTTCCTGCTCAGACCCTATTCGTTTCTCGGAGAAAACCTCAGCGCCTATCTTGGAAGGAGGTCGATCTATCTGATCGCCTACACCCTGATACTGTTTGCATTTTCTTTGAAAAAATCTTCGGGAGGTTATTATCTTCTGGTCTTTGTCGCCCTGCTGATCAATTTTCTGATGTTTTTCACACTGATGCAAGGGATAGGCAATCTGGCATTTTTTATTACGGAGATGTGGCCGATCAGACCTTTGGTCAACGCCCTCTACTTTCTTTTGGGCGGGATCTATTTTCCGTTGAATTTTCTTCCGTACAACATCTATCGGTTTTTGAGGTACAATCCCTTTGCCATGGTGACCTATCAGCTTACCTTGGCGGTGGAAAAGAAGTTGGAGATCTCCGAACTTGTTCGAAACATTTCGATCTCATTTTGGTGGCTCGTCTTCTTTTATTTGATCTACAAACTGAGTTTCAGAGCGGGTTTAAAAAGGTATGAAGGGATGGGAGCTTAGGAAGATGAAGAAGTATATTAAATTGTATATCAAGTTTCTGTCCCAGAGTGTTCAGGAACTCCTCAGTTACAGGATGACGGCAGTTCTGGTTTCGGTTTTCGGACTTATGTTCTTTGCTACGGAGCTTGTTTTGGGGGCGGTCTATTTTTCTTATACCGATACCCTCCTGTCATGGACGAGAAAGGAGTATCTACTGCTGGTCTCCTCGGCGACAACGATGAACTATCTGTATCAATTTCTGTTTATCTCTTCTCATGAGAATTTGTCGAGCGTGATTGTGGAAGGGGAACTGGACTACACCTTACTTCGGCCCGTCAACTCCTTCCTCTTCTACAACTTCTACCGCTTTGACTTTCCGAGTATGCTCAATGCGGTCTTATCGGTAGGGTTTCAGTTCTATCTGTTGAGGGATATCCGAACGGGGATGGGAACGATCCTCCTCTATATCGGTCTGCTCCTACTCGGGACATGGTTTCTCTTTCTTATGAATTTCATCGTGATCAGCCTGTCTTTTTGGAGCGAGAAGTCGGACAAGCTCTTGAGTGTGCCGGAGTATCTGATGGATTTTTCCGCCAGACCGAGGGACATCTACCCCGGGGCTGTAAGGTTCGTACTGTCTTTTGTAGTGCCCATCCTTCTTTGCGTCAATGCTCCCGCCCTCCTGATCAGAGGGGAGCTTTACCACAGCTACATTCTTATACTGCTCTTCTTTAATCTGATGTTTACAGGGGTGGCCGTCTTGTTGTGGAACAAGGGGATAGAAAAGTATGTATCCTCGAATTGAGGGAGGAGGTCTGAGGAGATATCGCATAAAAGTTCATTGTGCTTTGTATGTTTTTAAAGAACACGGAACTTCTGTAGAAGGAACACTTCCGTCAACCCTGTTTTTTTATAGGGAACCGGTTTCATCCTCTCTTTTCGCATAGTGCGGGATCTCCTCGATAGATGGATAGCCGAAGGGATCTCAACGATCGGAAGGTCCTGCAGCATTATCGAGTGTGCATCTTGTCTTTGGGAGCGGCTGTGAGATCCGAATTTTTATCTTGTCAGTTCTCCTGCAAGATTTGTTTCCATCCTCAGTTTCAGTTTTTCGCCCCGATACCCCTTGCTCAGAAGATAGTAGAGTTTGGCAATGGTGGCCTCGGTCGTCATATCGAAGGCACAGATGGCATTGATGGATTTGAGCTGGGCGCTGGTCTCGTATTCTCCGAGCAGGGTACTGCCTCGAATACATTGGGTGCAGATGATGATCGGAGTTTGTGTGTCTTCCACCTTGGAGAGAAGGGTGACAAGTTCCCCGTTGAGATTGGGGATGTTTCCTGCTCCGAAACCTTCGATCACAAGGGCATCCAAACCGTTGTCGATGATGGCATTGAAGATCTCGTAGGAGATCCCGGGGATGATTTTGAGGACGGCTATTTTTTGCTCCCCGACAGGAGTGTAGATCAGCTCTCTTCCCGGAGGAGCAATGTTTTTATCGAAGTAGCGAATTTGTACCCCCGACTCGGCAAGCTCCGGATAGTTGGGCGATTCAAAGGCGCCCTTCTCATCGGAGCTCATCTTCATACTTCTGTTTCCTCGAAACAACTTGTTTCCGAAGAAGACACAGACCTCCGGCACTCGAGCTTCTCCCGCGATCATAAGGGAGGAGATGATGTTGTCTCTCGCATCCGTGCGGATGACGCCGAAGGGGATCTGTGAGCCTGTCAGCACGATGGGCTTGCAGAGGTCTCTAAGCATAAAAGAGAGGGCGGAGGCGGTATAGGCCATCGTATCCGTACCGTGGAGGATGACGAAGCCGGTATAGTCGTCATAGAGGCGGTGAACATCCTCGGCAATTCGCATCCAGTGTTCGTAGCGGATGTTGGAGGAATCCAAGAGGGGATCGTATTCGATCAGGTCGAACTTGGGGACCTCGGGATAGTTCAGCTCGGGCATCAGAGAGAGTTGTTCGGCAAGGAAGCCTTTCTTGGGCACATAGCCTTGTTCTTCCTTCTTCATCCCTATGGTCCCTCCGGTATAGATCATACATACTTTGTTCATAATATCCTCCTTAATACGATTATCGGATCAAAATATCGCTTGCGGAAATGATACGGCATCTCAAATACCCGGTCGTAGAACAGCTGTATGAGTATTTAAAACACCGACGATATAGCTTTTCCGTATTTTTAAAACAGGGGGTAAAACACCGTGTACTCCTATCTTACCATAAGAAGGAGGAGGATAAAAGTATCCGGATAAAAAGCCTTGACACATCGTTAGATCAGAGAAAACATGTGGTACGGGTCGAACATCAGCCGGGAATAAATTTAAAATTATATTTTTTAAAATAATATATAAAAAAGTAAAAAATATCTTGAAAAAATAAATATTCATGTTATCCTGAAACCATAAAAAAATAAACTTATAAAAATTTAAAATGGTATTTGGGTATATTACTTATACTATTTTTCAATAGAAGTATGGATATATCTATTTTTCGATGACGAAAAACTATGTTGTCTTCTATGGGTCACAGATTGTTTATATCCATTATTCAAAAGAATAGTAGTATTAAGTCCAAAATCAAATAAGGAGAATATAATTGTTAGTTTTTGGGAACATATACCTATATAAGTATTTGATTTGAGAGGGGCTGAAGAATATAGTTGTCTATGAAGTATTGGACAATTTATATATAAAATAAGTTAGGGGGAGAATGATTATTTGAAGAACAGCTTTATTTTAGTGGTCTTAACTATCGTCTTATTTACTACAACGTCGTGTTTTCAAAAAGAGATAGACGATAAGAATGTTTATTTGGGCTTGAAAGTCGAAATAGTATCTGTAGATAAAAACAATGAAGTATTAACCGTTGTTGGGGTTGATGACGATAAGAAATTTTTTCCCTCGGAAGTTCAAATCGATTGCTCAAATTTAGAAGATAATAGCAAAATTGTTGAGATAAAGTCAATATCCGAGATAAGATTTTTGACCTTCGAGAGTTTAAAGGTGAAGGATCTTATCAAGATAAACATAAGCGATTATGAGTTGAGGGAGATAGATGAGAAAGGCATTGGTAAAGTCAAACAGATAGAAGTCTTAAACAATAATTAAAGATTAGAGGATTACTGTATGATCAGTAATCCTCTTTTATTCGTACTTATAGAAAAACTGTACAAAGGCAAGTTTCTGATTTTCCCCTGTTTTTATAAAATACGAAGGTCTGCCATATCAACATTTTCAAAAATTTCATCCTTCGTATAAAATTGGTTTTATGCTTGTTTTTTAAATTGGACAGTGTCTTCCTTGCAATAATTTCGGTAGAGATGTGGTTATATCCACACTTACAGAAATAAATGTTTTTTGTTACCTGTGGAATAAAGGACATTGATATCAATAGTTCGAACAGATGATCATATAGGGTGTCGTGCAAACAGAGTATATCCTTAACGAAAAACGCTTGAGTGATAACAGGATTCAAATTGAATAATGGGGCACCTTGTAAGGCTGTCAGTAAGTTATAGTACATATAACAAGAGCCTGCACAAGCAGGCTCTTGGAGTTTCACTTAAATTACAGGATAACGGCTGCAATCGTTCCGAAGATCAGTAGGGGAACGTTGTAGTGTAAGAAGGTTGGCACGCAGGTATCCCAAATATGGTCATGCTGTCCGTCCGCGTTCAGTCCGGATGTAGGTCCGAGTGTGGAGTCGGATGCCGGTGAACCCGCATCTCCCAATGCTCCCGCGGTACCTACCAAAGCGATGATTGCTGCAGGAGAGAAGCCCAGCTCGACTCCCAGGGGCACGAAGATCGCCGCAACGATCGGAACCGTACTGAAGGAGCTACCGATACCCATGGTTACAAGAAGCCCGATCAACAACATAATAAAAGCGGATACTACCTTACTGCCACCCAAAACGGAAGCTGCTGAAGTAACCAAGGACTCTACCGCACCTGTTTCACGAAGAACCGCACCGTAGCCGGCAGCGACGAGCATAACAAAGGCGATGAAGCCCATGAGCTTGATCCCGCCGTTCATCATCTCATCCAACTCTTTGAAGTTGAACGAACCGAAGGCAAACATTACGATAAGAGCGATCGTGGCTCCTACGGGAAGACCTCCGCTCCAGTCTTGTTTTACAAAAATGACCTGAACACCGAAAGCCACGATGGCACCGACCAAGGCTCCCAGTTGAGCTTTGTTGAGTTTATCGTTGGTCGCATGAGCGGATTCCTCACTGATGGCAATATCCTTGTACTCTCTGTTTTTGGAATAGGATACAAAGACGGCAAGAAGCAGTCCGATGATCATTCCAAGTCCCGGAAGCATCATTGCAGGCATGACCTGATTGACGGTCACTTCCACTCCGTTGTCGACAAGAGCTCCGGATACGATACTGTGGAATATGTATCCGAATCCTACGGGAAGGAGAACATAGGGAGTCTTCAAACCGAAGGTCAAGGCACAAGCGACAGCGCGTCTGTCGATCTTCATCTTATTCATGAATCCGAGTAAGGGAGGGATCAGAATAGGAATGAAGGCGATATGAACAGGGATCAGGTTTTGAGAAAAACAAGCAATACCTGCGATAATCAGGACAAAAAGTTTCTTTTTACCCGAGAACGTCTTGCTCAAAGCACGAACGAGGAAGTCCGCGATTCCCGTATGGCTGATTGCAACGGCAAGAGCACCGAGAAGAATGTAAGACAGCGCGGTTTCCGAGTTTCCGCCCATTCCGCCGATCAACGTACTCATTGTGGTACTGATGGGCAATCCGGCAACAATTCCGGCAACGATAGCCGCAATAAAGATTGCGAGCAGGATGTTAACTTTAAGCAAAGCCAACACGGTCATCAGTAAAACTGATACTACTACTGGGTTTGTTAACATAGAAGAATCCTCCTTCAAAATATAATGATGAGAAAATTTAAAATTCTCTTTTTTAATTCTACCACAAAATACACTAAAATACCATACATCCGTTCCACAATTATGAAAACGATTTCAAATATGTAGGCAATCAGGGTTTGGATGGATTTCACTTTCATCCGGGATATGGTATAATGGGCAGGTGAGATTTGTTTGAAGAACTTTGAACTCACAAGTTTTTTGATATGGGGAGATTATCGTATAAAGGGATGTTTTCAAGACTGTTTTGCAAATCGAAAATTTTCAAGCGTTTTATACTATTTTTCAATAGAAGTATGGATATATTTATTCTGAGATCACGAAAATCCGTTTTATCTTCTATCGGTTACACAACATTTATATCCATAACCCAAACGAAGAATAGTATTACTTCTCATACAGACTGAGATTGCTCTGTTTTTTGAGAAATTATGGGGTGTTTTTATAGAGGTATGGATACAAAGAAGGAGAGGTTATGTTAAAACATATGTGGAAGAAGCAGAATTTGTTTCTTAGAATTGCAGTCGGATTTTTGGCAGGGATAGCAATGGGTTTTCTGTGTCCTGATTTCTCCAAAAAAGCGAATTTTGTAGGTACGATCTACCTGAATCTTATTCGGATGATGATCGTTCCGGTTATTTTTTTCTCGGTTTCGACAGGGATCATGAATTTGAAGGACACCAAGACTTTGAGAAGGATAGGGTTCAAGACGATCGGACTCTTTGTAGTGATGTTTCTCTTCTCGAGTGTTGTCTCTCTCCTGGTGGCTTACCTGATAAGACCGGGGAGGGGTATTGTGATGGGAGAAATGCTCGCTTATGAAGGAGAGTTGGTGTCTCCCTCCATGGCGGACTTTTTTGTCAATATCGTTCCGAGCAATATCATTGAGGCGATGGCGAAGGGAAATATTCTGTCGGTCATTCTGTTTTCGGCTCTTTTCTCGGTGGCGGTTCTGTCCATAAAGGAGAAGGGGAAGCCGGTTTTTGATTTTGTGCATTCCTGTTCCGCCGTTTTTTTTAAGATGTTGGACTTTGTGATGGAAACTTCTCCGCTCGGAGTGGCATCCTTGATGGCATTTTCGATTGCACAGTACGGGGCGGGAGTGTTTACAGCACTGGGCAAATATATCTTTACGGCATATACGGCTTCTCTTGCCGTGTTTTTTGTCGTTATGTTTATTCCCACATTGATCTACACTAAGATCCCTCCGAAACTTTTCTTGAGAGGTTTGTTTAAGATATGGATGGTTACTCTGTCGACGACGAGTTCTCAGGCGGCTTTGCCGATGTCGCTCAAGGTCAGTAGGGAGGAGTTTAAGGCGGGAGAAGAGGTTAGCAGTTTTGTTCTTCCCCTAGGCTGTACGATAAATATGTGTGGAGGTGCATGTTCTTTCTGTTGTCTTGCGGTCTTTGTATCGGATTTTTACAATGTTCCTCTGAGCTTGACTCAAATCGTATATTTGGTAATCGTTGCTACGTTGATCAATATGGGGGCTCCGGGGATACCGGGAGGAGGAATTGTCCTTGGGGCATCCTTCCTATCGATCATAGGACTTCCTATCGATTTGATGGGACCGATTGCTGCGTTTTACCGCTTGCTCGATATGGCTTTTACCAGTATGAATGTAACGGGGGATATCGCTGCAAACCTTATTATTGCAAAGACGGAAGGAAAACTTTATCCTGTTTCGTCTTGAGTTGTGAAGGGAGGAAGAGATGAAGATCATAGAGTTGACACAGGTTCAAAGAGAAGAGATCGATGAGAAGCTATACGAGTACGACAGAACTTTTATGAAGAAGGAGATGAACGGGGGAGTTCACATAGGGATCGAAGTTGACGGAAGGCTCGTTGCAGGCCTCGATGCCGTTATGACTTCCTTTAGAATCCTGTATCTTTCGACCTTGTTTGTCGATGAGGAGTATCGCGGCATGGGCTTGGGAAGGACTCCGGTCGAAGAGATGGAAAGAAGGGCCGCGGAACTTGGAGCCGATACGATCAGGCTCGATACCTTCAGTTGGCAGGGGAAGGACTTTTATTCGGCGATGGGCTATCAGATCGTCGGACATTATGAAAATCAGGAAGACGGTTATGAGGAGTATTTCTTTTTGAAACGGATAGGAAGTGAAAGATGAGCGGGTGTAGACAGAGAAACGGAAATCTCATTACCGCAGTGTTTTTGGTATTGTTTCTGTTTTCGTTTGCGGTGGTGGGGACCCTTCATTTCAAGGAGCTTTACTACCTGTTTGCAAAGAAGGTATCGCTTGCCGAGGTGACGGGGTTTTCCTATGAGTTTATCTTTCGTCAGTACGATGTTTTGATCGAGTATCAGAGTCTGTTTTATACAGGGTCTTTGGTGTTTCCCGATCTTCCCATGTCGGAGGCGGGACGGATCCACTTTGAAGAGGTCAAGGCGGTGTTTTGGGTCATCAAGGTCATCTTGATCCTTTCCTGTCTTGTCCTTCCCTATCTTTTGAGGAAGGCCCGGAAGGAGAAGGACTACGGATGCTTTTATCTTGCAGGTCTTCTCTCTTTGGCCATCCCGGTTGTTTTGGGAGGATTTATTTCTTTGAATTGGGAGACGGCCTTTCGGGTGTTTCACGAAATTGTATTTCGAAATGATCTCTGGATCTTCGATGAGAGGACCGATCCCATTATCCTTTTTCTTCCGGACAAGTTTTTTATGATGGAAGCGGTGATCATCATGGGGGTGATCGTCTTGGGTTCTGTCTTTTATTTTCTCCTGTACCGCCTTCTTTCTCGAAGGAACAGTATTGACTGTCCGGCTCGGGAAACATCTCGGGAGATGGAGGGCAGGCAGAAGGTGATGTTGTTCGGAGAACTCTACAACGTGAATCTTCTGCCCTCGTATTTTGAAGAAAAAGATGTGGAGATCATAGAAGGAGAAGTTGCTGTTCGACTGCGTCGAAGAGGAGATCGAAGAGAACTTGAGAAGAAACTCCGTGTTTGGTACCGCGGTGAGTTTGAAGGCTATTTGAGAAGGAGGATTCCCGAGTTGATTGAAGAGCTCAATTATGAGGGGATCCCTAATGTAAGATGGTCGGTGCGTTCCATGAAGGCTCGATGGGGGAGCTGTATGGTTCATGGGGATCACATCCTGTTCAATCTCTATCTCGTGAAGGCGGAGAAGTCATATATCGATTATGTGATCGTACATGAGTTGGCGCACTTCCTCTTTCCGAACCACGGCAAGGAGTTCAAGGCCTTTTTAACTGCAAAGATGCCCGATTGGAGGAAGAGACAGGAGGAGCTGAACACAGGAAGGATCCGAATGGATATTTGGCAAGGATGATAGGGAGATGCATAGTTTAAAAATGACTGCTTAAGAATATGTTCTTATGGATACACAACTTGAAAAGTATTTGTTTGTCAGAGGTTGTGTATGTTTTAAGCTAAGAAGAGAGGATAGGGAATTTTGAATCCTTTATCCGAGCCGTTTATATGAGGGAATATTGCAAAAGGGGAAACCCTTGATTTTTTAGGGGCAAAAGAACAAAACTTTGTCGCAACAATCATGTCAATAATTTTATCGTTTGTATGAAATTGATGTTCGGATGATGTTTCAAACGGTGTGGCAATGTCCTAGATATCGTGTACTTGGTAAAAAGGAAATAAACTCCGGAGTTTGTAGAACGGATATGCCCATTCTTTGATCGGCTCTTGCCATAAGAGAGAAAGGGCAGTACAAACGGCGGAGTATGGGAAAGATTTTATGTTGAAAAGGAGGGAGAGGGGATGCGTTTAGTCTGTTTGGGAGACAGCATTACCTATGGATATGGAGTTTCGAGGGATGGGAGCTGGTTTGCTCTGCTCCATAAGGCTCTCGGCTGCGAGCTGATAAATCACGGAGCAAACGGAGCGACCGTCTTCGATATGATATATTTTTTTCAGGAGGAGGTCATCTACGAGGGGGCGACAGACTTGTTGCTGATGGGAGGAATCAATGATCTTTTGATGGGAAGAACTTCAAAGACTGTTGGAGACAGGATTGAGGACATTGTCAAGCTTTGCGAGGAACATGGGATTGTGCCCAAACTGGCCACTCTGATAGAGCCGACTGAAGGGATCACGCGGGAGTGGGACTTTGAAGAGGCCAAGGTCAGGCAGTTCATTCAAAAGACGGAGGAAGTCAACGACAGGATCTTTGAACTTTGCCGAAGTTACGGTTTGGACTGCATTGATGTCGGTTCGATTTTCAGAGAGATTGAGGACAGAGACAGTCTTCTTATGGACGGTCTTCATCCCAATGAGGAAGGACACAGGAAGATGTTTGAATATATAAAGAACTTCTATGCGAAGTATTTGAGAGAAGAAGGGAAGAAGGATGAGTAGAACGACGGTTGCGATAGTGGGAGGAGGAGCATCGGGGCTGGTAGCTGCGATCTCGGCCAAGAGGATGGGAGCGAAGGTAACGATATTGGAAAGAAATCCGAGGGTCGGCAAGAAGATCCTGGCAACGGGAAACGGACGGTGCAACCTGACCAATATCAATGCGGACGTTCCCTGTTACAACGGGGAAAATCCCAAGTTTATTTACAGTGCATTTTCGCAGTTTTCGGTTGAGAGAAGTCTGGAGTTCTTTGAAGGCTTGGGCATCGAATACAAGGTGGAAGAAGAGGGAAAGGTCTATCCGATGTCCGATCAGGCCTCTTCGGTCCTCGATGTCCTTCTCTACGAGGTGCACCGCCTCAAGATAGAAGTGCTCTGTGACAGTTTTGTTCAAGCGATCAAACCGACAAAAAAAGGCTTTAGCCTGGATTTGGAAGACGGGAGAAAGTTGTCGTTTGACAAGGTGGTTCTGTGTGCGGGGGGAAGTGCCATGCCTTCAAGCGGATCCGACGGCAACGGTTTTGAGCTTGCAAAGTCCTTAGGACACAGCACGACAAAGATTTTTCCCGCCCTGGTCCAGATTATGCTCGAAGGAGATTTTTTCAAGCGAATCGACGGAGTGAAGTTTGTGGGAACGGTCGAGGTGATCGAAGGTAAGAAAGTGATCGCAAACGACAGGGGAGATGTCCTCTTTACCAACTACGGGGTATCGGGGCCGCCCATCCTTCAAGTGAGCAGGAAGGCCTCGGAGGCGAGGGAGTTCCATAAAAAAAGAGAGCTGAAGCTCGTATTGATCGATTCCTTGGACAAGGAAGATCTCAGGAAGAGACTGGATCGACGTTTTCGAACCGCACATTCAAAGACGGCGGAAGAGTCGATGATCGGTCTGATCAACAAGAGGCTTATCCCCGTGGTCTTGCAGGAGGCGGGGATAAGTGACCTGCGTAAAAAAGCCTCCGACCTGTCGGAAAAAGAGAAGAAGTCCTTGCTGGATCTTTTGACCGACTGGAGGTTCGTGATCAAGGGCACCAAGGGTTGGCAGAGTTCTCAGGTTACGGCCGGCGGAGTGCGTACGGCGGAGATCTGTGCGGATACGATGGAGTCCAAGCTCGTTGCGGGGTTGTATCTTGCAGGCGAGATCGTCGACATTGACGGACGCTGTGGAGGATACAACCTTCAATGGGCATGGTCGTCGGGATATATTGCGGGACAAAATGCGGCATACGCATAAGGAGGACGGATGATCAGGATACAGAATATAAAACTTCCTGTCAAGGAGTTGGCGAAGAAGGACGAACTCTCCCTCTTACAGAAGGAAGTTGCAAAAAAGATCGGTATAAACAGACAAAAAGTCAGAAATCTTTCGATATACAAAAAATCGATTGATGCGAGGAAGAAGGAAAACATCAATTTTGTGTACAGTTGTGATTTTGAAACCGACAGCGAAGAAGCCTTGCTTCGAAAAAGCTCCAAACTTTCGCTTACCTTGACTCGCGATATGAGATACCTGGAAGTAGAGCAGGGAAGCAGAAAACTTGTCCACAGACCGGTCATCGTCGGAACGGGTCCTGCGGGCCTCTTTGCAGGACTCATCCTTGCAAGGAGGGGGTATCGTCCTCTTCTTCTCGAGAGGGGAGACGATGTCGATGAGAGAAAGAAAAAGATTGACAGGTTTTGGAAGACGGGAGAGCTTGATACGCAGAGCAATGTACAGTTCGGAGAAGGGGGAGCCGGCACGTTTTCGGACGGAAAACTGACGAGTCTTATTCATGACAGGAGATGTCGTAATGTGTTGGAGGCCTTTATCGAGGCGGGAGCACCCGAGGACATCCTCTATAAGAACAAACCTCATATAGGGACCGATATTTTGCGAGATACCGTAAAAAAACTTCGCCAAAGAATCATCGAATTGGGAGGAGAAGTCCGCTTTCGATCGCAGTTGACGGATATAAAAATCGAGGACGGAAGACTCGTCGGCATCGAGATCAATGCGGAGGAAAGGATGGACTGCGAAGTCCTGCTGTTGGCTACGGGTCACAGTGCCAGAGATACCTTCGAAATGCTCTATAGCAGAGGGCTCAATATCTCTCAGAAGGCTTTTTCCATCGGTGTCCGTGTAGAACACAGACAGAGTTTGATCAACAGGTCGCAGTACGGCGCAGATTACAAAGACCTGCTCGGAGCTGCGGATTACAAGCTGTCCTACCGCAGTCCGAACGGGAGATCTGCCTATACCTTCTGTATGTGCCCGGGAGGCTATGTCGTCGCTGCGGCATCGGAGGAAGGCATGGTTGTAACCAATGGGATGAGTGAGTACAAGAGAGATGGGGAAAATGCCAACTCCGCCCTCCTCGTCAACGTAACACCGGAGGATTTCGGCTCCGATCATCCCTTGGCGGGGGTGGATTTCCAAAGAAGGTGGGAGAGACTCGCCTTTGAAGAGGGAGGAAGAACCTACTGTGCTCCCGCTCAGAGGATCGGGGACTTCCTTGATAAAGATATCAAGGATTTCGATCAAACAAAGCTCGTCCGTCACAGTTACCGACCGGGGATCACCTACACCGCATTGGACAGATGTCTGCCGGACTATGTGATAAGCACGATGAAGGAGGCCTTGGTCTACTTCGACGAGAAATTGGAAGGATTTGCCTCGGCAGAGGGGCTGATGATAGGGGTGGAAACGAGGAGTTCTTCACCGATCCGGATGGAGAGAAATGAAGATCATCTCTCGAATCTGGCAGGGGTTTATCCTGTCGGAGAAGGAGCCGGGTATGCGGGTGGAATCATGTCGGCGGCGGTCGACGGGGTCAAGACGGCCGAAAAAGTCATAATGACCTACCTGCCGTTTACAGGATGATGTTTAGAGAAGCTCCTTTAGATTAACGAAACTTGAAAACTCGGCAAACAACTATGTTTAAGAAGGGTATCATCCGCATAAAGTAGTCATACGGCATATTGATCAGAGAGATGTTTAGGAGGTATGGGCTGAAATCAAAGTGTTGGATTGTGATCGGAAGGGGAAGCAAATGAGATGGAAAAGGGTTTTTATTAAAGAGATAAGAATATTGGTCTATGGAGCGGGAGTAATCGGCTCCCTCTATGCAGCCCTCTTCTCTAAAGCGGGTTGTGAGGTAAGTATATATGCAAGGGGTTCAAGACTGGAGCAATTACAGACCGAAGGCCTGCTCTATGAGGAGAAAAGACGCCTTGAGAAGGCACGGGTGAGGGTAATAGGAAGTCTCGGAAAAGACGATGATTACGATTATATCCTTTTGGCTGTCCGCGAACATGATTTGCATCAAGCACTTTCAGAACTTGCAGAGAACTGCAGTCCTACGATTGTAACCATGGTCAATTCTTTGGAAAGGTATGAGGTTTGGGAAGAACTCTGTGGAAGAGGAAGGATCTTGCCTGCTTTTCCCGGAGCAGGAGGTTATATCGAAAAGGGTGTGCTCAAGGCTCGGCTTACTCCTAGAGCAGTTCAGCCTACTACGTTTGGTGAAATAGATGGAAGAAGAAGTCTGCGTCTTAGCAAACTCGCGTTCCTGTTTGCTTGTTGCAAGATCCCTTATCGTATCACGGAAGATATGCACGCTTGGCAGGTTTGCCATCTTGCGATGGTCACCCCTCTTGCACGCGCATATTACGAGGCGGAGGAACCTCTGAGAGCAGGGATGGAAAAATCGGTTATGCGATGTGCTGCAAGTAGATTAAAGAGAAATTTCCGTCAGCTGGATCGTTTGGGGATCAGGCTTTCTCCGCCTCAGCTGCATCTGTTTCGCCTATTGCCTGTGTCCGTCCTGAGTGTCGCCTTGAGGCCGGTTTTCCAAAGCGAATTTGGGAATTTTTTTATGTATCGCCATGCGATGAAGGCACCGGATGAGATGAAGGGGCTTGAAAAACAGTTCTATGCTTTCTTGAGGGGACAGGTATAACACGTTGAAGAAACATTGTCGGGCAGAGGTTCCTTTTTGTAAGAATTTCGAAAAAACAGGGGGAAAAATGAGGAAATATAGAAGGGAAAGTTTGGAAACGAGACAAAAACGAAGAAATGAAAGAATTATGAAAACATTTAAAATGAAGGATTTGGATATAAGATACCGCTTTGGTGGTACCTCATCGGGAACTCCGGGAGTAGAAATCGCTACGCATAAAGGGGCTTTTAAGAATAGAACAAAAATGGTATAATTCCAACCATAGGGGAAGTCGTACTTATTGGTAATTGAAGGTTTTTTTGTTTATAGATCAAGAGGTTTTGTCATCGGGAGCCTTTTCATATTAAAGCCGATTTTCCGTTCATATTTCAATATGGGCTCGCGGAGTGTGTTTATCTGCAGGTGAATAAATTCGCTGTTCGGGTCGCAAGGTACACAAAACGAATGATGAGAGAAAGGGTTAAGCTTATGAGGAGCGAAGAAGTAATGGAGTCTAGGGAATTGCTTTGGATAGTAAGAAAATATTGGAAGTCGATTTTGCTTCTTCCGCTTATATGTGCAGTCATCGGAGCATATATGAGCGATTCTTTCACCACCCCGATGTATCAGGCATCGACAAAAGTGCTGATAAAAAAAGGAGAGGCATGGAAGCAGACAGAGATCGTTACTAAGGGAGAGACCACGAGAAAAGATGAGATTGTAACTGCTAAGGGAGAGAAGAGAAACGAAGAGAGTGCGAGATTTGATGAAACGGTAAGGCGTGAAGAACAGAAACAGCAGGGTTTTGTGATGGAAGATGTGAATTTCGGACAACAGATCGCACCTACCTATACTGAAATTGCAAAGTCCCGCGAGGTGATGCAGAAGGTAAAAGAGCAGTTGAACATTTCTCAAAATGGAGATGTACAGATCCAACTGACCCATATTAAGGGTACTCAGCTTTTGAATCTCAGAGTAGTCGGAGAAAATCCGGATCAGGTCTTTAAGGCTTGTGATGTGTTTATGCAAACGTTTTCTGACGCGATAGAAAAGATTTCCGGAGCTGCAAATCTTGAGGTGATAGAAGCTCCTCAAATGCCGCAACATCCAATGAGGACCAACAAAAAACAGGTGGTTTTGGGAGGATTCCTTCTCGGTTTGCTCCTGGCGATCGGTTCAGCTCTTGTGATCGAAAATATGCGTAATACAATAAAGACGGAAGAGGATATTCATAATAAAATGGGGATTTCCGTACTTGGCTCCGTTCCGAACTACACTTCGGGTAAGGCAGGTGCGAAAGTTGTCGTGGAACCCGTTGTAATCAGGGAACCTAACTCTTTTGTAACAGGAGCGTTTAAAGGGATCAGAACGATCGTTAACTCTCTTCCTTCAGAGGACAAAAAGGCAAAGACCTTATTGTTGACAAGCGTGAAGGAAGCACAGGGAACAAGTACGGTCGCTTCGAATTTGGCGTGTGTTTTGGCAAGTGAAGGCAAGAAGGTATTGCTTGTGGACTGTAATTTGAGAAGACCTTCGCTTCATAAGGTGTTCAGTGTGGACAATAACAAAGGACTCGTGGAGATGTTTGCTCGAGGCAAGGATCATATGGAGTATGTCGTAAAAACTCCTCAAGGGCCGGATCTGATCCCTGCGGGAAATGATTCCGACAAGAAGACAGATGTTTGGGGAACAAAAGCGATGAAGACGGTTGTGGGAGAAATTGAAGGCGGCTATGACTATGTGTTGCTTGACACTCCTCCGGTAACTCTTTGTTCCGATGCCTTGGAACTATCGTCGTATTCGAATGCAGTATTGTTGGTTGTAAAGCAGGACAGTGTTTCATGCGAATTATTTGAGAAAGGTGTATATAGACTTCGACAGGTATCCGCGAATATAGCGGGTTCGATTCTAAATAGAACGGATAACAGGGATATCACGAAAAAATATTAGACCTTAGACAGCGATGATGGCAAGCCCACGAAACGGTTCGGGGGGTATAGAAATGTTTGTTCGTGAAGAAAACGGAATATACTATAATTCTGCATATTTGGCAGGAGATATTTTGGCGCTGCAAGGCTCCTTGCTACTTGCCTTTTTGTTGAGAAGGTTGTTTAAAGATATTTCCGGTACGGAGAGTTATTTCCTTTTTGGAATAAGTATCATATTCACGACCTTCCTGGTTGCCTTTTTCAGTGAAAACTATAAGGGCATTTGTAAGAGGGGTTACTATCTCGAGTTTATAAAATCATTCCAACTCGTTTCATTGGTATGTTTTTTGGAATTGGTCAGGCTCTTTATTTTTCGGGATATGAACACCTTTTCCAGAGGTATTGTACTTTTTTGGTATGTGACGGGTCTGGTCAGTTCTTACTTGATTCGTTGTTTTCTAAAAAAAATGTGTAAGGAACGTTCCGAAAGAGGAAAGACCAATGTACTTTTGTTGATCACCGATGCACGGCATATTTCTCATATGAACGAATACATTGAGAATAAGGCTCCGAAGAAATACAGCAAGCTGATGTTTGGAGTATTGGGAAGAATCGACAAAGGATATAAGTGTTGTGAAAACTGTCTTTTGGGAGAGAACGAAATTTTGAATTATGCACTTTCCGAGGTGGTTGACGAGGTGCTGATTACCCATATTATGAGGACCGAAAAAGTGGAGGCTCTGGCGCAAAATCTCTTGAGTATGGGCATCACAGTTCACTTTGATGTATACAAGGCGGAAGAGGGCTTAAATATCATATTCCCGAATAAGTTCGGAGAAGTGAATGTGTTGACCTCCTGCTCAAGTTATGTGAGTGAAAGAGACCTGTTTCTCAAGAGGATGATGGATATTACCGGAGCTGTCGTAGGACTTATGATCGCTCTTCCCATCTTTATCATTGTAGCTCCGATCATCTATATTACCTCGCCGGGACCGATCTTTTTTAAGCAGAAGCGTGTGGGGAGAAACGGGCGTATTTTTACGTTGTATAAGCTCCGATCGATGTATATGGATGCGGAGGAACGCAAAAAAGAGTTGATGAAACATAATCAGATGGACGGTCTTATGTTTAAGATGGAAAACGACCCTAGGATCACACCGATAGGCAAGTTTATACGCAAAACGAGTATCGATGAACTTCCTCAGTTTTGGAATGTTCTGATCGGAGATATGAGTTTGGTGGGTACAAGACCTCCTACCGTCGACGAGTATGAGAAGTATGAGAAACATCACAAGGCACGATTGGCCATGAAACCCGGGATCACGGGAATGTGGCAGGTATCGGGACGAAGTGACATTACCGATTTTGAACAGGTGGTGGCCTTGGATAGAGAATATATCCACGATTGGAATATAGGAAAGGATATTCGTTTGATCTTGAAGACGATCAAGGTGGTATTCTTATCTAAGGGAGCCAGGTAATAAATTGAAGTCAGTACAGATATGAAAGGAGCAGCGATTGGTTTAAAGTCAGCATTTCTGATAGAGAACGATATCATCGACTGCTCCGTCTTGTTTGGAAGGGAATAACCGGTATGAATATGAAGACGATTATAGATATGGAGAAGAAGAGGGTATTGGTAACGGGAGCTGCGGGATTTATCGGAGCGGCCTTGATAGAGAAACTGTATGACCTCTATCCGGCCCTTGAGATAACCGGGATCGACAATATGAATGATTACTATGACATTACACTTAAGGAATACAGACTTTCGAGACTGAAGACGTATTCCGGATTTTCTTTCGTTAGAGGAAGTATAGCGGATAAGGGTTTGATCGAAAAGGTGTTTGAAGAGTTCAGACCTCAAATCGTAGTAAACTTGGCGGCTCAGGCGGGGGTAAGGTATTCCGTAACGAATCCGGATGTATACATCGAGGCTAATATCATCGGGTTTTACAATATATTGGAAGGATGCAGACACTCTTACGACGGAGGAAGGGCCGGCGTGGAGCACTTGGTTTACGCAAGCTCCTCCAGTGTCTACGGAAACAACGAAAGCATTCCTTACAACACCTCTGACAAGGCGGATACTCCCGTTTCGCTCTATGCGGCGACGAAGAAGTCCAATGAGCTGATGGCACACGCTTACTCCAAATTATACGATATCCCTTCGACAGGTCTGAGGTTTTTTACGGTCTATGGACCTGCGGGACGTCCCGATATGGCGTATTTCGGTTTTACAAATAAGCTCAGGAATGGGGAAAAGATCCAAATTTTCAACTACGGAAACTGTAAAAGGGACTTTACCTACATTGAAGATATTGCAAACGGGATCGTAAAGGTGATGGAAAAGGCTCCGAAGCGTGAGAACGGAAAAGATGGACTTCCCGTACCTCCCTGTTGTCTTTACAATATCGGAAACAGCAACCCGGAAGAACTCCTTGAGTTTGTTCAAATACTACAGAGAGAACTTGTATCTTTGGGGATCCTACCTGAGAACTATGACTTTGAAGCACATAAGGAGTTTCTTCCCATGCAGGCGGGAGATGTTCCGGTCACCTATGCGGACACAAGAGACTTGGAAGAGGATTTTGGTTTTAAGCCCACTACGAGTTTAAGCGATGGGCTACACGAGTTTGCGAAGTGGTATGTCGACTTCTATAAGATCGAACATACATCGGATATGAACGAAGAGAGGGTGTGACGGATGAAGGACAGGTATAAGATTGCCGTTGTCGGCACAGGTTATGTAGGATTGTCTGTCGCGATCCTTTTGGCACAGCACAACGATGTGTATGCCTTGGATATTCTTCCGGAGAGGGTCAATATGATCAACAGGAA
This sequence comes from Filifactor villosus, assembly GCF_042652965.1. Taxonomy (NCBI): domain Bacteria; kingdom Bacillati; phylum Bacillota; class Clostridia; order Peptostreptococcales; family Filifactoraceae; genus Filifactor; species Filifactor villosus. Next base: position 73,558 of record NZ_JBHSHL010000007.1, on the reverse strand, counting down.
GAAATCTCCGATTGAGGATAGGGAGATTGAAGAGTACCTTGAGGAAAAGGATTTGTCTTTGACTGCGACCTTGGATGAACAAGAAGCTTATAAGGGGGCGGACTTTATCGTAGTTGCAACTCCGACCAATTATGATGCCAAAAGAGATTTTTTTGATACTTCGGCAGTGGAAGAGGTCATTTATTCCGCGATGAAGTGTGAACCTAATGCGGTTATCGTTATAAAATCCACCGTCCCTGTCGGTTATACGGAGGGGATTCGCAAGATGAGCGGAAGTGACATGATCATATTCAGTCCGGAATTTTTGAGAGAGACCAAGGCTCTCTATGACAATTTGTATCCCGGAAGAATCATTGTGGGAACCTGTATGGAAGACGAAAGGCTTCTTGCAGCATCCGAAGAGTTTGCCGCCCTGCTCAAACAAGGGGCGCTGAAGCAGGATATTGATACCTTGTTTATGAATTTCACGGAGGCGGAAGCGGTAAAACTGTTTTCAAATACCTATCTGGCTCTTAGGATATCCTACTTTAATGAACTGGATACCTATGCGGAGATGAAGGGGCTCAGCACCAGGAATATTATCGAAGGGGTCTGTCTTGATCCTCGTATAGGAGCTCATTATAACAATCCGTCTTTCGGTTACGGAGGTTACTGCCTCCCGAAGGATACCAAGCAGTTACTTGCGAACTATCAGGATGTTCCGCAGAATCTTATCGAGGCAATCGTGGAAGCAAATCGGACCCGTAAAGATTTTGTAGCAGACAGGGTGCTTGAGATTGCAGGCGGATATGGAAAAAACAGCGATTGGAGTGTAGAAAAAGAGGGTCAGGGCATCGTAGGGGTCTACCGTCTCACCATGAAGAGCAACTCCGACAACTTCAGACAGAGCTCCATTCAGGGAATTATGAAGCGTATCAAGGCTAAAGGTGTCAGAGTCATTATCTATGAACCCGTTTTGAAAGACGGAGATACCTTTTTCGGAAGTAAGATCGTAAATGATCTGGATGCGTTTAAAAAACAGAGTAACATTATTATTACCAACAGGTATGATACTATCCTCGACGATGTCAAGGAGAAGGTTTATACCAGAGACGTTTTTATGAGAGATTAGAAATTTGGGAGTGGAAGGAATGGATGACAAGACCGGACAAACAAGTACCAATGCTGTGTATCAGGCTTCATATAGGAGGAAGGTCTCCAAGAAAGAGATCCCCGTATGCAAGATATTGGGAGTGGAGATCGCGGCGATCGATATGTCTCGGCTTGTGGAGTATCTTCAAACCAATGTGGAGGCTTTGTCGGGAGACTATCTCTGCGTTGCCAATGTGCATACTACGGTCACAGCTTTTCAGGATGAAGAGTACCGTAGAGTACAGAACGGAGGCATCATGGCGATTCCTGACGGTGGGCCCTTGAGCTCCCTGGGACGAAAAAGAGGCTATCCTTCTATGGCGCGCACCACCGGTCCCGCTTTGATGCAGGAGATCTTCGAACTCTCAGAAAAGAAGAACTACAGGCACTATTTTTACGGCTCGACTCCGCAGACTCTGGAGAAACTGGAGGGCGAATTAAAGAAGCGTTATCCCGATCTCCAAGTGGCCGGAATGTACAGTCCTCCCTTTCGCGAACTGACTCCGGAGGAAGATACGCAGGTCATAGAGACGATAAACGGAACAAAGCCGGACTTTGTATGGATCGGTCTGGGTGCTCCGAAGCAGGAGGTCTGGATGGCCAAGCACCAAGGTTTGATCCAAGGCTTGATGTTGGGAGTAGGAGCAGGATTCGATTATCATGCAGGAAATATACGACGAGCACCTCAATGGATGCAGAAAACAAATTTGGAGTGGCTATACCGATTGCTTCAAGATCCCAAGAGATTGTTTAAACGATATTGGCACACGAATACAAGGTTTATATGGAATGCTGTCATTCGTGGAAAATAAGCACTTACAAAACAAAATGAAGATGTTTTAAGCGAAAAGCTTGCAAGCGGTAAGGGGTAGTAGGCATGAAAATAGGCATATTGACAACAAGTAGGGGCAACTTGGGAGAAAAAGGGCTGTACAATTCTCAGGAAGTCGGTCTGGCAAAAGCATTGAGCGTTATGGCGGAGTCGGTTTTCGTCTATAAGCTCATATCTTCGGACCGAGAAGAGTATGTGGAAGAAGTGGAAGGTTACAAAAAAGTAAGTGTCCGCTTTTTCCCTTCAAAGAAGTTGGGTGTCCATGGTTTTTTCGATATGAGAAGGATCGATGACGGTCTGGATGCACTTATTTATTTTTCCGATACTCAGCTTTGCTTTCCTTCCGTCTATCGTTGGGCTAAAAAAAACTCCGTAAAGTTCTTCGCATATGTAGGAGTTTTGGAGAGTCACAGTACGAATGGATTAAGACGTGGTATCATGGACATGCTATTGTATCGTAGTCTGAATATATACAGAAAGGTCAATTGTTTAACTAAAACACCTTATGTGGAAGAACAGTTGAAAAAATACGGAGTAAAAAACACGACAGTCTGCCCCGTGGGGTTGGATATGAGCCTTATAAATGAAGAAATAACAAAGGTTTGTGCTTCGGTATTCAAGAAAAAGCACGGTTACCGGGATGAGGATAAGGTAATCTTGTTTATCGGGCGGATGATAGAGGAGAAAAAACCTCTTCAAATGATAGAAGTATTTTCCGAACTTATCAAAAAAGATGAAAATTACAGGCTTCTTATGATCGGCAAGGGAGAGTTGGAGTCCGAGGTCAGGATGGAAGTGCAGAGGCGGGATCTTTCGTCCAAGGTGAACCTTATCAATGTAATGCCTAACAGTGAGGTTTTGGAATTGTATCGTTTCGCTCATGTCTTTGTAAATCTCAACGAGCAGGAGATCTTCGGGATGGCAATCCTGGAGGCTATGTATTACAATTGTAGGGTTATTGCATGGAAGGCTCCCGGACCTAGTTTTATCATTGAAGACGGGGTCTCCGGTTGGCTTGTAGAGAGTAAGGAAGAGATCGTAGAGAAGGTGGAGAAACCTTTGAGGGATGCACAGGGCCCCCATGACAGGATCATAGACCGTTTCACTTGGGATTACACTGCCGGTGTTATAGGAAGGTTTTTAAACTGAGACCGTTTTTTTTAAGAACTATGAGGATAAAAAACTTAACAGAACTGTAAGAGAAACGGTTAGAAGAGGGTGTTGTATCGCAATTGCTATGTCGAAGATATGAACAAGGTTGATGTGTGTGGTGTGTGAGATAAGTCCGAAGTGATTCATAAGTATTGTAGAACAACAGGTCGAAACTTCTCCTAAGGCAGTAGAAATCCGAGGAGTAGGTTACCGGTAGGAGGAAGACGCACTATGAAAATATGTTTTTTTCTATATAATCTTTTCGATATAGGCGGGATCCAGAGGGTCGTGAGCGTTTTGGCATCCGAATTGGTAAAAGAACATGAAGTCTATATTCAGTGTTATGACGATCCGACAGAGGAGGACCGTAGTATTTACAGTTTGAGCGATAGGGTAAAGGTCATTTTTTTAAAAAGAACGTGGAAGAAGTCCACACTGAGAAAAGCTCTTAGGAAGTGGAATAAAAAAAGCGGTATTTTGGGTTCTCGATCTATGAGGCTGCTTTGCGAATACAGTTGCCTTCTTCCGGAAGAACGAAGCATGTATCGGGACATTATAGAAGACAAAGAGATCGATATCGCCATCGCCTGCGGAGGTTTTGAAAGTTATCTGCTTGCAAGTATAGCCGATGAGGTCGAGTGCAAGACGATCGGATGGCAGCACAGTTCTTACAAGGCCTATTATGAAACAAAAGGAATGGGTCCTTGGGCGACGGATCACGTTGCCGATAAATATCTTCCGAAACTAGACAGAGTGGTTGTTCTCAATGAGTATGATGCGGAGTGCTTCCTTCAAAAGAGAAACCTTCGATGTGTAACGATCCACAATCCGAAGAGTTTTAAGACGAAACTACAGGCGCAACTGTCCGGCAAGCGCTTTATTTCTGCAGGAAGGCTGATCCCTGTAAAAGCATTTGGACTTCTTATAGAATCGTTTCGGATCTTTGCGGAAAAAGACAAGGATTGGACTTTGACCATTTACGGAACAGGGATGGAGAAGGAGATGCTGGAGGAAAAGATCAAAGAGTACGGGTTGGAACATAGGGTATTTTTGCCCGGATTTTCGGACAGTATGAAGGAGAATCTCCTGCAATCGTCCTGTTACCTTCTCTCTTCTCTGTGGGAAGGGATGCCGATGGTCGTATTGGAGGCGCTTGAGTGTGGAGTTCCTGTGATTGCTTATGACATCAGTGCCATGATCCCTCTTGTGGACAATGCGGTGGAGGGGTTTATCGTACAGCAGTTCGATACACAGAAGTTTGCACAGGCGATGCTTGACATCAGTTCTGATGACGAGTTGAGGCGACAGATGGGAAGGGCAGCAAAGAAAAAGGCGGAAAAATTTGAGGTGGAATATATCGCGCAGCAATGGAATAAGATGTTTTATGAACTGATACCTGATATGAACGGAGAAGGACGGATAAAAGCATGAGAAAAAAGAGGATCTTATTTGTTACCCTGTCCTTGGGCGGAGGTGGGGCAGAGCGCGTTGTTTCCATCTTGAGCAGCGAGCTTGCAAGACGGGGGCAAGATGTCCGCTTGCTCCTGTTTGAACGCAGTCCGAAGGAGTATACGTTGAACGAGGAGGTCGAGGTCTATGAGTTCGGATGGCCGCAGGGGTGGTGTAAGCTCCATCGTATCTATAAACGGATAAGGCGGATGAGGGAGATGATACGAGAGATTGCACCGGATATCATCATTCCCTTTCTTGCTCTACCGACGGTATATACTTATCTTGCGAGTTTGGGTTTGAGAGAGCTCACCTTCATCTCCACGGTGCGCAACAATCCGTCGCTTTATCCTGCAAGCCCTCTGATGAGAAGGCTTGTCAACCGAATAACAAAAAAAAGTGACAGGATCATGTTGCAGACAGGAGAACAAAGAGAATATTTTTCAGAAAGATTGAATTCCAAGATCTTTGTTGTGCCTAATCCCGTCAAGCAGGAGATGCTGGATACGATTTATCACTATAAGCCGGAGGTCAGGAAGATCGTCAGTATGGGACGCTTGACGAAGCAAAAAAACCATCCGCTCCTGATCAGAGCCTTTGCAAAGATTTCCGCCACAGTTGAAGAGCTCCGCCTCGTGATCTATGGAGAAGGAGAAGAACGAGAAAAATTGGAAAAACTTGTCAAGGAACTCGGGCTGTCCGAGAAGGTGAGCTTACCCGGCAAGACTTCCCAAGTGAGTGAAAAATTGGCTGAGGCGGATATCTTTGTACTCTCCTCCGACTATGAGGGCCTTCCCAACACGTTGATTGAGGCAATGGCTGTGGGTCTTCCGTGTATTTCCACCGCTTGTCCTACAGGACCCAAAGATCTGATACACAACGGTCAGGACGGCTTGCTGACAAAGGTCGGAGATGAAGAGGAACTATACACGGCGATGAAGATGTTGGCAGGAAGCTTTGAAGATAGACGAAGGATGGGCATGGAGGCAAAGCGGAAGATAAGAGAGGCTCTTTCTGTAGATAGAGTTGTGGATATGTTTGAAGAACAGGTATTGAGATGATGGAGGAAGTACAGTGGTTCTTTCGAGAAATAAAGTGAATGCAATGTTGTTGTATGTGGCGGTCTTTGTCTCTTTGATAAAGATGTTGATCTATTCTACCCGCGGAACATGGGTCTTGAGTTATGGAAATTACTATTTTTATCAGGCTGCAAGCGGGCACTTTGCAAGTGTACTTGCTCCTGCCCTTGTTTTATTTTTGATTCTGCTATACAATTCAAAGCTCTTATTTAGGAGAAAAGATTTGTTTTGGGTTCTGCTCTGCATCTTTCCCTTTGTCTTTTGGAGTATAGTCGAATTTGGGAACGGAGAAGGAGTCAATGTGTGGCTTGGAAGTATTCCCACTACTGCCTGTCTCTTACCTTTGTTTTTTCTTCTCGGAAGGGAAGAGTCTATCTCTAAACATTTTAAGACTGTAGCATTGATGTTAGCGGTGGGTTACTTTTTGCTCACTTTGTACTCGGCTTTGGACTTCTATTCTTCTGTGGGCTTTGGAAATCATGTTTTGTTTATGCCCGGAAAGACCAGTTTGAGTTTTGCTATGCTTTCTCTGTGGGTCTACCTTTTCAGCGACTTAAAGAAAAGGGAGAGTATCGGAGTATTATGGTTTAAGGTAGGACTTATTCTGTTGGGATTACTGTGCAGTCTCCTTATTGTATCGAGAAGTTGGAGTATACAGTGTGTCCTTTTGCTTGCGGCGTATCTAATCCTATCCTCAGACTTAAAGGGAAGGGTCATTACAATGATGGGAATGGTTTTAGGGATTCTTGCCATATTCGTATTTTTGGAGCCTTACCTTTCAAATGTGATCTTTCCTTTGATCGACAGGGTCAGGGAAGATACCAGAACAGGGCAATTTCAAGTTTTTTTCAGTCAGATAGACAGTTGGAGATTGTTGTTCGGCTCGGGAATGCAAGCCACCTATGTCTTTAGGGGAGAAGAGTACAGGTTTTTTGACAATCAGTTTATCTTTGAGGCCTTTCACTACGGAAGCCTTCACCTCCTGCCCTTACTTTGGTTCCTGCTTAGGACGATGAGAGTCTCTGTTACTAAGGTCACAGATCTCGGAAGGAAGAAGAGTTACTTGGGGGCAAAGGTCGTTATAGCTACATTCTTGTTTGCTATGGGAGGACTTTCGGTCTACTTCAGATATGACTGGACTCTTTCTACGGCCTTACTTCTTATGTTTATAGGGAAACATTCCGTATTGCCGAATCAAAATGAAGTTATAGAAGGATAGAGGAGATGGAATTCAAGGATTTAAGGAGAAAATTTGATAATCTCTCAGTTACGGCAAAGGCGGCTATGGTTTACACTTTGGCAGGCCTTGCAACAAGGGGTTTAAGTATTATTACGGTACCTATTTTTACACGGATCATGACAACGGCTGAAATCGGTGTGATCAACATCTATCATTCGTGGTCTTCAATGTTGGCAACGGTCATAACCCTCGCTTTGACTTCCGGAGGTTTTCTGGTTGCAATGAAGGAGTATGAGTCCGAAAGAAGAGAGTATATGTCCTCCGTGCTGACCATCACCGCCCTTATGTCGATCCTGGTTCTCCTTATTTACCTGCTGAATATGGATTTTTGGAACGGGATCTTGGGTCTACCTACGCCTTTGGTGTTGCTGATGATCATGGGTTTTCTTGTAGAACCGGCGCGGGATTTCTTCCTTTCCGCACAACGCTATGAGCTCAAGTACAAAACGGCTGTAAAGATCTCTTTGGGCACGGCGGTAGGAGCGACTCTGTCCTCGGTCGTCTTTGTACTTTTGGCGCGTCACTACGAGATGAAACAAATCGCTCATATAAGGCTCTTTGCAAACTATGCCGTAGTATATACGATAGCAGGGATCTTGTTTCTGAATATCTTTGTGAAGGGAAGGACTTTCTATAACAGGGAATACTGGCTTTTTTCCCTTAAACTGAGTATTCCTTTAATCGGTAACAGTTTTGCCGCTCAAGTTCTCAATGTATCGGACAGGACGATGATAGGTAAGATGGTAGGAGAGAGTGAAGTTGGAATTTACGGAACCTTATCCAATGTCAGTGCTCTGTCGTTGATCGTATGGTATTCCATCAACAGCTCTTTCATCCCCTATCTGTTTGAGAATATGGATAATACAAGAGGAAGAAAGCAGGTCAGAGACTCAGCTAATTATATGTTGATGCTTTATGCGGCGATCGCCTTGACTATGACGGTCGTAGCACCGGAGATTGTAGGGATACTGGCGCCGAAGGAATACTATGAAGCAGTCTACCTGATGCCGCCAATCGCAGCGGGTATCTTTCTGACTGCCATGAGCAATATGCATTCCAATGTGCTTTTGTTTTATAAAAAAACTCAATATATTATGATCTCATCCATTGTTGCGGCTGTATTAAACGTAGTTTTGAACTTTATTATGATACCGAGATACGGTTATCAGGCAGCGGCATACACCACACTGTTCTCTTATGTGATTCTGGCACTGATCCAGGTAGTGGTAGGGACTTTGACCGAGCGTACACAGCGAGGAGAATTTGTTCCCTTTATCTACGATACGAAGTTTCTGCTGTTGATATCGGGAGGGTTGATCGTTCTCAGCCTTGCCTGCATCCCTCTTTATCAGACTGTTGTATTGAGATACGGCATCACCTGTATAAGTTTGGGCTTATGTCTGAAGCAGAGACGTAAATTTATAGAGAGAATGAAGATGATCAAAAAAAGATGATGGGAAAGGTCCGTTATCAAAAGACATCGGAAAACAAGGAGACATGAGATCCGGTGACTTTTGGAAGCGTGCCGGAAAGAAAGACAAAACTCGTGTCATTGTAAAATGATTGGTTTAAGGATCTGAGGTAAAAAATGCACAAGTATATAAATATAAAGAATATTATTAAAGGGCAGCTTTAAATAGAAGATTTTCTTTTAGCTGTATGGGTACTTCAAGAAACTTTGTTTTAGAAGGGGGTTAGGGGTTGGATAGGGTCTTTATTTTTACTGACGGAATGTTTCCTCGGCATGGAGCAAATTCAAACTATATACAGTATCTTGCTCTTTGCATCAAAGAAGCGGGAATGCAGCCTTATATTATTTCTCAGCTGAATAAGGAGATCATTTCTTCCGATGCCGATGAAGTGGAATATAGGGGTCTGAAAATATTGAGAGCGGAGTTTGGAGATAATCGACTGACAAGGTTTGTTCAGTCGAGGACGGGTTTTTTAAGAAAGAGGATATCCATCTTAAAGAAGATGAAGATCGACTCCGGAGACTATGTTTTTGTTTTTATAACGAGACGTTCTTTTTTGAGGGGCTTGTTAAAACTAAGAGAAGAGATAGGCTTCAAGATCATAGGAGGAGTGCTGGAGCTTTTTGACAGAAAAGAGTTTGACGGGAAGCATCCGGATAGAGAATATCGGATCTACCTTGAGATTTTGGAACGATACTTTTCTCAATTCGACTTAATTTTTCCGATCAGCACCTTTATTGAGGAGTATTTTCAAAATTTGGGCTGTAAGACCTTTTTGATACCGATCATGGCGGATTGTTCCGAATTTGAGAGAGAAGAGAAGGAGTTTTCCAAATATCGGATCATTATACCGGCGCACGGAATGATGAAGGATTCTCTTTCGGTGATGCTCAAATCCTACTGTGCCCTGGAGAGATCCGATCTTGAGAGAAGTGAGCTTCACCTTTGTGGAGTAAAGAGGGATAAGGTGCGTCAAGCCTTGTCCGAAGAAGAGTGGGAGATCTTCCAAAAACACGGTATCATTCATAAGTGGATGAAGTATGATGAACTGATAGATCTGTACCGGAAGATGCACTACCTTCTGCTGGTTCGTGAAACTTGTCAGATGACAAGGGCGAATTTTCCGAGTAAGGTGCCTGAGACGATGAATTTCGGCATTGTTCCCCTAGCTTCCAAAGTAGGAGACTATACCAGATATTATTTGGAGAATGGAGTAAACAGTATATTTATAGAAGAGCATGACATCGAGTCGTGCAGAAGGGTCTTGTCCATAGCGATCAATTTGAACAGGGAGGAGTATTTGGAGTATTCATCCAATGCTATATCCTGCGTGCAACATAGGTTTGACTATCATAATTGGAGCCTTAAATTGGAAAAGGCACTTAGAGATTTGCAAAAATAAGAAAAGGCGATACCGCAAAATTTAAATAAATATCATAAAATCAATTTTATACAAAATATAAAATTTTTGAAAATTTTGATATGACCAACCTTTGCGTTCTATAAAAAGAAAAACAGGAAGGTTCTATCGTGCGGTGTTCCCAAAAGCAATACAGCAAGAAAAGCAATACAGAAAGAAGGAAAGAATGAGTTTTACAAGAAGAATTTTTAGACAACTGAGAAGTAAGGACATGCTGAATTGGATGCCGGATTCATGGTATTTGAAATTGTGTTATCATTTTGCAGTGGGTAAGAGCTTGGATCTAAAGAATCCCAAAACTTTCAATGAAAAACTCCAGTGGTTGAAGATCCACGACAGAAAAGACATCTACACGACGATGGTTGATAAGTATGAGGCGAAGAACTATGTTGCAGGTCTGGTAGGCCAAGAGCATGTGATCCCTGTTTTAGGGGTGTGGGAGAGCTTCAAAGATATCAACTTCGACACTCTTCCCGAAGAGTTTGTATTAAAGTGTACGCATGACAGCGGAGGACTTATTATCTGTAAGGATAAGTCGAAGTTGGATATGGAGTTTTTGGACAAGACCTTCACTAAACTCCTGAGTACAAATTACTATTATGCTCATAGAGAGTGGCCTTATAAAAATGCAAAACCTCGGATCATCGCAGAGAAGCTGATGAAGGACGATGCGGATACCGAGGGGATAGGATTGATGGATCACAAGTTTTACTGTTTCAACGGAGAGCCCAAGTATCTGTATATATCGGTAGGATTTTCAGGGAGCGCCTTTTCAGATGAAGGGGAGACTCGAATCAGTTTTTTGGATATGGATTGGAAGCCCGCACCTTTCGGGCGTTCGGATTATAAGGAATTGGACGAACTTCCGCAGAAGCCTTCCCGCTTTGAAGATATGGTTGAATTGGCTCGTTTTTTCTCAAAGGGAACCAAATTTTTGAGGGTGGATATGTATCAGATCAATGGAGAGATCTATCTTTCCGAGTTTACCTTCACTCCCAGTGCGGGATATATGCCTATTTCTCCGGTCGAGTATGAACGGATCTTGGGAGATGAGATCACTTTATAGACGATAAAGACAATGATGGGAGAAGATCATTGTTTGAGCAGGGAACGTCGGATACAGGAGTTACTATCCCGTCATTTCTTTTGGTTAATACGAAAACTGTGTTGGAGAGATACCACATCATTCAAAAAATAGTGTCAAATCTTTTTGCATGGACAATACATTCTTGGAACCGTTTATTTCAAAGATTTTCTGTATTTTATACTATTGTTCGTTGGAACGATGAATATCAATGTCTTTATTCTATAACTATAAAATAGATTTTTGTATCTGAGGGTGTGGATATAACCATACTTTTATCGGAGAATAGTATTAAAACCGCAAAAAATATGGTGTGTCTTTGGGCATTATTTTTCTAAAACATCTTAATCCGTTTGAAAGATTTTGTCCGCGTATACTTCATTTATTTTTTGATCAGGTGGAATTTCGATAAGATTTTGATTTGGAGGAGATTATGAAGAAGATAGCTTTGATAACCGGAATTACGGGACAGGACGGTTCTTATTTAGCCGAATTTCTTTTGGAGAAGGGCTACGAAGTACATGGAATGGTAAGAAGAGCCTCGGTGTCCAACACGCAGAGGATAGATCATTTGATTGAAGCAGGCTCTATTAGACTGCACGACGGAGATCTTTCGGACTCTTCCTCTTTGATTCGGATCATAAACATGGTTCAACCGGATGAGATCTACAACCTGGCGGCACAGTCCCATGTTCAGGTCTCTTTCGATGTACCGGAGTATTCGGGAGACATCGATGCCATCGGAGTCTTGCGTGTCCTGGAGGCGGTCCGGATCTTAAATTTGACCGATAAGACAAGGATATATCAGGCATCGACATCGGAGTTGTACGGAAAAGTCGAAGAAGTTCCTCAAAAAGAGACAACTCCGTTTCATCCCTACAGTCCGTATGCAGTGGCAAAACAGTACGGCTTTTGGATCACCAAGGAGTACAGGGAAGCATACGGGATGTTTGCGGTAAACGGGATTTTGTTCAATCACGAGTCCGAACGTCGCGGAGAAAATTTTGTAACAAGAAAGATCACCCTCGCTGCGGGAAGGATCGCAGAGGGACTCCAAGATCATCTCGAACTTGGAAATATGGATTCTTTGAGGGACTGGGGTTACGCCAAGGACTATGTCGAGTGTATGTGGCTCATGCTCCAACACGATGTACCTGAGGACTTTGTGATCGCGACGGGAGAACAGCATACGGTCAGGGACTTCACCGAAAAAGCTTTTGCGGCAAATGGAATCACACTTCGATGGGAAGGAAGCGGCCTGGATGAAAAGGGCTATGATGTAAAGACGGGAAAGATGCTTGTATGTGTCAATCCTGCATGGTTCAGACCGACAGATGTCGATAATCTCTGGGGAGATCCGAGCAAGGCGAAGAATGTTTTGGGATGGAATCCTCAGAAGACGAGCTATGAAGAGCTGATCAGATTGATGGCCGAACATGACCGAAACCTTGCCAAAGAAGAAGCGAGAAGAAGGGGAAAGGCTTAAATAGAGCGAAACAAAAGTCACGATCTTATTACTATTCTCCAATCGAAGCGTGGCTATACCCGCTTCCCAAAATACGAAAAATCGTTTCATTCCCCATAAAATACAGAGTATTGATATCAACTCTTCAAACGGATAGTAGTATAAGATAAACCTGTAATCAAAGAAACAAAGCGGATGACATAAACGGTCGGAAGGAAGTTGAAAGAAATGATGAAACAAAACGATAAGATCTATGTTGCGGGACATAGGGGCATGGTGGGCTCCGCCATTGTAAGAAGATTGGAGGCCGAGGGCTACAACAATATTGTTACCAGGACTCATAAAGAACTCGACTTGTGCCGCCAGGAGGAGGTAGAGACCTTCTTTGAGGAGGAAAGACCCGATTACGTCTTTTTGGCTGCGGCCAAAGTCGGAGGGATCGTGGCAAACAGCTCCGCCCTTGCAGACTTTATGTATGAGAATATGGTGATGGAGATGAACGTGATCCACAGCGCATGGAAGAACGGATGCAAGAAACTCGAATTTCTCGGATCTTCGTGTATCTACCCTAAGTTTGCACCTCAGCCTATGCCGGAGTCCTGTTTGTTGACAGGTTCTCTGGAGGAGACGAATGAGGCCTATGCTTTGGCTAAGATATCGGGTCTTAAATACTGTGAATATTTGAACAGACAGTATGGGACCGACTATATATCCGTGATGCCTACGAACCTTTACGGTCCGAATGACAATTATCATCCGACAAACAGCCATGTTCTTCCGGCTCTGATCCGTCGTTTTCACGAAGCGAAGGAAGGGGGCGTTCCAGAGGTAGCCTGTTGGGGAACGGGCACTCCTCTAAGAGAGTTCCTCTATGTGGACGATTTGGCGGATGCCTGCGTATTCCTGATGAACAACTATTCGGGAAATCAAACCGTCAATGTGGGAACCGGAAAAGAGATTACGATAAAAAAACTCACTGAACTCGTTTCGGAAATCGTAGGCTATAAAGGCTCCATCGTTTGGGATACGGATAAGCCGGACGGAACTCCGAGAAAGCTCCTCGATGTATCCAAGTTGGAAGCCTTGGGTTGGAAATACAAGACGGAATTGAGAGACGGGATCCGATTGGCCTATGAAGATTTTTTGAATAATCCCAATAGAGCTCAGAGGTAAGAAGCGAATTTTTTCGAGAGAGGGAAATCAGAGAAGGAGAGATTCTCATGAATATTATTTTGCTGTCGGGAGGTTCGGGAAAGAGACTGTGGCCCCTTTCCAATGACGTGCGCTCCAAACAGTTCATCAAGATATTTAAGAAAGAAGACGGAAGTTATGAATCAATGGTACAGAGGATGTACAGACAGATTAAACAGGTAGATGAAGGTGCGCAGATCACGGTCGCGACTTCCAAGTCTCAGGTGTCTTCGATCCATAACCAGATCGGCGACAAGGTAAATATTTGCGTCGAACCTTGCAGACGGGACACTTTTCCTGCTATTGCGCTTGCAACTGCCTACTTACACGATGTAAGGGGAGTGAGCAGAGAAGATTCCGTCGTCGTTTGTCCCGTCGATCCCTATGTCGATGAGGAATATTTCAAGACGATAAAAAAACTGGGAGAATTGGCGAAACAGGGAAACTCCAACTTGTGTCTCATGGGCATCGAGCCGACTTATCCGAGTGAGAAATACGGATACATCCTTCCCGAAAACAAGGATGATGTGAGTAAGGTAGAGAGCTTCAAGGAGAAACCGGACACTAAGACCGCTCAAACTTACATCGATGCGGGAGCCTTGTGGAACGGGGGAGTCTTTGCCTATAAGGTGGGTTATATGCTCGATAAGGCCCATGAATTGATCGACTTTAAGGATTACGAAGACCTCTATGACAGGTACGAAGATATGACGAAGATCAGTTTTGACTACGCTGTGGCGGAAAAAGAAGAGGAGATTGAAGTTCTTCGCTTTTCGGGACAGTGGAAAGATCTTGGGACTTGGAACACTCTTACGGAAGCCATGGAGGAGATCAAGATCGGAGAAGCAATCCTTAACGAGACCTGTGACAATGTGCATGTCATCAATGAACTGGATGTGCCGATTCTCTGTATGGGGCTCAAGGATGCGGTGATATCCGCAAGTCCGGAAGGGATTCTCGTCTCGGACAAACAACAATCGAGCTATATCAAACCTTTCGTCGATGAGATAAGCGGAAGGATCATGTTTGCGGATAAGTCTTGGGGAAGTTTTCGTGTCTTGGACATAGAAGAGGAGAGTTTGACCATTAAGGTCACCCTGCGTCCCGGACATCGGATGAACTATCACAGTCACGATAGACGAAATGAGGTATGGACCGTTATCTCGGGAAGGGGAAAAACGATTGTAGACGGGATGCAGCAGATGGTCCAAGCAGGCGATGTCATTACTATGGAGGCAGGGTGTAGACACACGATCATTGCCGAAACGGAACTGAAACTAATTGAAGTGCAGTTAGGTAAGGAGATTAGTGTCGATGATAAACAAAAATTCGAATTGGAAGAATAGGAACCCGGATACGAGTTCTTCAAAGAATGAGCCCTTTCTTCTCAAGCCGGCTTACAAAGATTATCTTTGGGGAGGAAGACGCTTGAACGATGATTTTTCCAAAGGTATAGAGGCCTACCCCCTGGCGGAGACCTGGGAGTGTTCCACCCATCCCGACGGACTGTCCACGGTGGACAGCGGACGATATCGAGGGCGGACCTTGCTCGAAGTTTTGAAGGAGAATCCTTCTTTTCTGGGGAGTGATGTACAGACCGGCGGAGAACTGCCCGTACTGATCAAATTGATCGATGCCGCTAAAGACCTGTCCGTCCAAGTACATCCCGACGATGAGTACGCATATCGGCATGAGAACGGCTCGAAAGGAAAGACGGAGATGTGGTATGTCCTCGATGCCAAAAAAGACTCCAAGCTGATCTACGGTTTTCACAGTGAGGTAACCAAAGAGCAGATCAGAAAGAGCATAGAGAACAAGAGAATCGAGAAGTATTTGCAGAAGAAGAGGATCGAGAAGGATGATGTTTTTTTTATCAAGGCGGGAACGGTACATGCTATCGGAGCGGGTTCTTTGATTGCCGAGATCCAACAAAGTTCCAACCTGACCTATCGTCTCTATGACTACAATCGGGTTGATAAAGACGGCAGGTTGAGGGAACTTCATATTGAAAAGGCCTTGGATGTTGCGAATATGGCAGAGCAGAAGGAACCCGTGCAACCTATGAGGGTCCTTAAATACAGAAGAGGCTGTGCATCGGAGCTTCTTTGCAGATGCAAGTACTTTCAGGTGGAACGCCTTTTGATCAATACGGAAAGGAATAGGCAGATGGCGGAGTTTCAAAGCGGACCGGACTCCTTTCAAGTCTTTCTCTGCATTGACGGATGTGGGGTGCTGATTTTCGGTCAAGAGAGGTACATCCACTTCTTCAAAGGGGACTGCATCTTTGTACCCGCAAGTTCCGTGCCGATGAAAATCCACGGAAACCTTCAAATGCTGAAAGTAAGTTGTTGAGAAGGAAGGATGGTCCATCCTTGGAAACGACTTGAGATACTGTCCCTGTTTTACTGAAAACAGATCGAGAAAGTGGATCGTAAGACAAGAAATAAGGAGAATAAGATGGATAGACAGGAAATTACTCAGCAGTATGAGCTGTGGATGAAAAACGCAAAAGAAGATCCGGACTTGATAAAGGAAATGGCTTCGTGGAAGGAAGAAGAGGTCCGGGAAGCCTTCTACAAAAATCTGGAATTCGGTACGGGAGGTCTTCGCGGAGTGATCGGAGCGGGAAGTTCCCGTGTCAACATCTACACTGTGGCAAAAGCGTCTCAGGGCCTTGCAAACTACATCCTAAAGCAGGTGCCTCGGGAACAGCGCCAAGTGGCGATCGGCTACGATTCGAGGATTAAGTCCGAGGTATTTGCAAGGACAGCGGCGGAAGTTTTTGCCGCCAACGGCATCAAGGCTTTCCTTTTTGACCGCCTGATGCCGACTCCCTGTGTTTCTTTTGCCGTTCGGAGTTTGGGCTGTTGTGCGGGGGTCATGGTGACAGCTTCTCACAATCCTTCGAAGTACAACGGCTACAAGGTATACAACTCTCAAGGTTGTCAGATTACGACGAGCGTTGCTGATGAGATCTTTGGGGAGATAGAGGCCTTGGACATCTTCCAAGATGTTTTGAGGTTGCAGTTTGACAAGGCGAAAGAGTTGGGGAAGATCGAATTTATCGGAGAAGAAGTTGTCACGAACTTTATCGAAGAAGTAAAAAAACAATCTGTTTTGGATGAGAATACCGAGGTGGACAAGGACGTGTCCATCGTATACTCATCCTTGCACGGAGCGGGCTTGGAGCCTGTGACGAGGGTTCTGCGTGAAAGCGGTTACAAAAAGGTCAGTGTAGTCAAAGAACAGGCTGAACCGGACGGAACCTTCCCTACCTGCCCCTATCCCAACCCTGAGATAGAAGAAGCAATGAGACTTGGAGTGCAGTACGCCGAACAGTTGAAGGCTGAATTGTTTTTGGCGACCGATCCGGACTGCGACAGGTTGGGGGTTGCAGTCAAAGAAGGAGAAGGCTATACCCTTCTCACAGGAAACGAGATCGGGGTATTGTTGTTTGATTATATCTGTGCCGCAAGAAAAGAGCTTGGAACCATGCCGAGTTCTCCCGTGATGATCAAGACCATTGTAACGACGGACATGGCGGAGAAGATCGCGCAAAACTACGCTGTGGAGACGATAAACGTTCTTACGGGATTTAAGTTCATCGGAGAACAAATAGGATACATGGAAGAAGAAGGAAGAGAAAACGACTATATTTTCGGTTTTGAAGAAAGTTGCGGATATTTGAGCGGCACGTATGTGAGGGACAAAGATGCTGTCAATGCAGCCTTCCTTACCTGCGAGATGTTTGCCTTCTACAAGACGAGAGGAATATCCCTCTCGGAGAAGTTGAAACAACTCTATGACAAATACGGATACTGCCTCAACACCCTTCATTCTTATGAATTCGAGGGAATACAAGGTTTTGAGAAAATGAAGGGCATTATGGATACCTTCCGAAACGGAATCGGCGAGATCGCAGGAAGAAAAACCCTGCAAGTCCTCGATTATGCAAACGGAATCGACGCTCTTCCCAAGTCCGATGTACTTAAGTATATCTTGGAAGCAGACTCCTCCTTCACAGTCCGGCCCTCGGGGACCGAGCCCAAGTTGAAGGCTTATCTCTGTGTCAGAGCGAGTTGTGAAGAAGAGGCGAGAGCTAGGGAAGAAGAGATCCGTCTTGATATTGAGAAACACCTGTTTCAGTAAAGAACCTTGGATATTTCCAAAACGAGGAAGGTAATCCTATACTGTTATTGTCTGAGTCATGGATGCCGATGACTTGTGCTCCATAGAAGATAAATCGAATTTTCTTGGTCCCAAAATAGATATAAGGAAAGAGTGCACAAGAGCAATCTTCCGGTTTTTCTTAGATTGAATAAAATGCAGAGGTTGGTCATATCAATATCTTAAAGAACTTCATCCTTTGCACAAGATTGATTTTATACCAATCTTTTGAATTGTGAGGTATCGCCTAATACTATTCCTCGATAAATATGCAACTTGTAAAAACAATATAGGCTCTGAAACGCTTGAACGATTATACAACACGGTTTTGTACAGTACAACGATTCATCCGGAGATTCGTATAAGAGAACAAAGTATCACTCGACAAAGTGTGGGAAGCGCCTCTTTACGAAACATACCCCTTTAAAAGGATTTATTCCGAAAAATTTCTGTGTTTGAAAAATAGGAATGTTGCTTTCATTTATTTCGCTATTTTGTGGTATTATTTTATATTTAATGGAATAATACTACAATCCGATTAAAATGTCGTGTGAACTGTGTAAAGATGGAAGGTATTTTTGAGAGGCTTGTAGAATTTAAACCATATCGGTATCAACCCGAGAAGTAATTGTATCGAGTAATACAAAAAAGAATTGTGTATTTTTGTGTAGTGTTTCTTTAATTCAATTCAAATTTGTTAATTCAAATTTGTCCACCTTCAACAAAGGATTTTGACTGTGATGCTGTGCTTTGTTTTGACCGTGTTTTTGAAAATATTTTGATAGTGTAGGGCAAATACGGGAGGATTTTGAAACATTTGACCGAACTTGAGCAACAGAGTTATCTTCTCTTTTGTATTTCCCCGAGAGTGTAGTGTTTTCCTAAGAGACGAGGAGGTATAAGACATGGTTTTTAACAAGGTTAAAAGAGTGGCAATGAGAAGTGCCGAAGTACTGGAACATACGGTTCCCGCTATGTTCTTTAAGAGTGATATGTCTTCGTGGGAGGATTGTTATCGATATCTCAACGGTATTCATAAGGATGTGAGATCAAGTGCGGTTAGGAATAAGACTCCCGATGACGAAGCGGATTACAAGTACGATGTATCTGTCGTAATGACAACATACAATAGGGCGGATCTCGTTGAAAGATGTGTAAAGTCCATTTTGTCGAATATACCTAAGAATGACAAATACAAAGTCGAATATATTTTTGTAAACGACGGTTCAAAGGATAACACGGAAGAAATACTTGAGAGATACAGGACCTATCCGAATGTAACCATTATAAATCAGGAAAACAAAGGGGTGTCGAACGCCAGGAACACTGGGATCGATACTTCAAAGGCAAAGTATATACTTTTTGTGGATGATGACGATATTTTGGCGGAAGGAGCAGTCGAGAAACTTCTTAAAGCTTCTGAAAAAAAGGACTATGATATTGTTGAAGGCGGGATGATGAGGGTCTTGAAGGATGGAACGGAGCGAAAAGAAAAAGTTTCTGAAAGCGGGGAAATAGAACATCCTTTAGGCACATTAAAGGGATTCTCGTGTGGCAAGCTCTTACGCAGAAATATTTTTGATCGGATCATCTTTCCTGAAAAATATTGGTTTGAGGACAGCATCAATTCAGCCCTCATCTATGGAGATCATATCAGGGGTTATGTAATCGAAGAACCGGTATATAAGTATTTTTTGACTGAAGGCTCTATCACATCGTCTCCTAAAAGTCCCAGAAACATTGACAGTATCTATGTTACAATGCAGCTTTTGAAAGACAGAAAAGACTTGGGCCTTCCGTTTCAACAGGAGAATTATGAGTATTTTTTGAGGATGGTAAATCTGACGTATCAGCGTACCAAAAAATTTGACACCAAAGTCAGATATTGCATCTTTGAGATCAACAAATACCTGCGTCAAGAATACTATAAGGATTTCAAAACCGAAAAGAGAGACTATCTCAAGACGATTGAAGAATCCCTTCTTGAAAACAACTTCGGAAAATATGTAAAGGCTTGTGAATTACACATTTAATACAGATATAAAAGAGCGTTGGAGAAAACTCTGTCGCTCTTTTTTGTTTCATAAGCTTTGCGACGGTTCTGCAACTGATTGACGCTACTCTCTGTTTGATACTATTCTTCCTTTGAATTGTAGATATAAACAATCTTTGACCCATAGAAGATAAACCGATTTTTCTTGGGTTGAAAAACAGATATATCCATACTTCTATTGGAGAATAGTATGAAAAGCGGAGATGCCTATTATTCTATCATTACATGGCTTATACTATTATTCCTTTGAATTATAGATATAAATGTTGTGTAACTGATAGAAAATAAAACGGATTTTCGTGATTGCAGAATAAATATATCCACACTTCTATTGGAGAATAGTATTAAGCAACAGGATAGAAAACCCTTACCGGATATAAGGCAGATTAAGCATAATACTATTATTCTTTTGAGTTGTGGATATAAACAATCTGTGATCCATAGGAAACAAGCCAATTTTTCACGGTTTTAAAAACAGATATATCTATACTTCTATTGAAAAACAGTATAAGTATATTGTAGTAGGTAATAGTATAAAGCGAATATCATGTGCTTCGAAAAAATGGTGCAGAGCCGATTTTGCACGAAAGATTTTATAAAGGCATCAATCTCACATTTTTTCATTTTGCAAAACTACGACAGATCTATTGTGTGTCTTTTTGAGACGGTTCCCAAGTTGTTCTGTTCGGCGTTAAGGGAGGGATCCCTCTCTTAACGACCGGCAGAATAGATTGAAATACTGACAAGGTTCAGGTATAATAGACTACGGAGAACAAAGATAATAGGACATGAAAGATACCACTACCTGTTTGTGTACTGTGAGGTTTTGGTATAAGATAGGAGAGAAATTATGAAAACGTTAAGAGAGAGTATGATCTATTTGGAGAGGCATTTGTCATCCCTGGAATCGAAGGTCTTGTCCGAAACTCCAAGCAGAGATACGGTGCTGAACATCGAAGAGAGTCACAGGTACAAGATCACGATGTCGGAGAAGAACCGAGCTTGCAAAATTCTTCTACATACCTTTGTGGGGCCCAAGCCCTCAAGTTTGTTTGAGATAAGAATGACTCATGAGATCACGGTAAGGTTTGATCGAGAGGTGTCTGTAGAAGAGTTGGAGAGGGAGTTGGATTTTTTTGTCCAGCCTTTGGGAAAGGATATCAGCTATGTCTGTACAATCGTATGTTTTGAAATGATTAAGGATAGGATCATTCTTCCTCCTTCTATCGATATCAAGATGGTAAAACCGCTGTAGAAGAGGGCGAATCGAGTATGAATATAAGGAGTTAAGAGATGAAACAATGGTTCAGATGGAAGAGGGCGGTTTCGGCGGTTTTGGCTACCGTCTTGGTTTTAACGGGCTTCAGCATGAGTTTTGCCGACAGTCAAGCAGTCGATGCTGCGATACGCAGAACCGCGGTTTATATGACGAGTACGAATAAGTCGCCGGAACTTGGAACGGTGGGCGGAGACTGGACGGTCTTAGGGCTTTCACGCAGTTCTTCTTCGGTTCCGGCCGGTTATTATGATGTCTATTACAGGTCTGTAGCCAAGGAGATCAAGGAGAAGAAAGGAGTCCTTCATCCTAAGAAGTATACGGAATATTCGAGACTCATCCTTGCTTTGACCGCTTTGGGGAGAGATCCTTCCGATGTCGAGGGCTACGATCTCTTGGAGAAGATGTCCGACTATGATAAGGTCGTATGGCAGGGTCTCAACGGACCTATATGGGCCTTGATCGCAGTGGATTCTCACAAGTACGAGATTCCCAAGGTTGCCAAGGGGGGTAGGCAAAACACCCGAGAACTGCTGATACAGGAGATTTTGAACAATCAACTCGATGACGGAGGTTTTGCCTTCGGTGCCAAGTCTGCAAAGGATCAGGGAGATCCCGATATGACGGGGATGGCGATCCAGGCTTTGGCTCCCTACAGGGATAAGACCAAGGTCAAAAAGGCGCTGGACAGGGCTGTGGCCTTCTTATCTACCATCCAAAATGAGGATGGAGGATATTCCACTTGGGGGGCTAAGACCTCCGAAAGTGCGGCTCAGGTTTTGGTCGCTTTGACAGCCATGGGCGTCGATCCCGAAAAGGATAAGAGGTTTATTAAAAACTCTTATTCCGTTGTGGACAACCTCCTGTCTTACCAACTTCCTTCGGGAGGTTTTATGCACGTGAAGGCGGGAGATAAGAACAACGGGGGAGGAGAGGCCGGAAAGGAAGACGGGATGGCGACCGACCAGGCCTTGTATGCACTGACCTCTTATTCGAGATTGCTCAAGGGTAAGACAAGGCTCTACGATATGACGGACGTGAAGTTTAAAAAGGCCAAGGTCGAGAAGAAGCAGCCGGTTTCGGAAACTCCGTCGAAAAAGGCGGAGGGCGGAGGATTCACGGATGTTTCCGGTCACAGGTTCAAGGCGGAGATCATCTATCTGGCTCAGAAGGGGATCGTTTCGGGTACGACACCGACGACCTATGAGCCGGGCAAGAGGATGACGAGGGCAGAGTTTGCCACCATATTGGTGAAGGCCCTGTCGCTGAAGAACGGAGGAAAAATGAAGTTTAGGGACGTGAGCAGGACTTCGTGGTATTACGATGAGGTCTCCGCCGCAAGCAACGCGGGTCTGATCCGTGGAAGTACGGCTGAGAAATTCCTGCCCAACGATCCGATCACAGTTCAGGAAGCAGCGGTCATTCTTGCCAATGCTGCGAAGTACAAGGGCTTCGATATTTCTATGAACGAGGGTGCCGCACGAGATATGTTGGCTCAGTTTGAAGACTATACGACCTCGGACAAGTGGGCAAGACCTTATCTCGCCTACTGTCTGAAGGCGGGGATCTTATTTCAGGACGAGATGAAACTGAGACCTAAGAGCGTTGTAAGCAGAGGAGAGATGGCAAAAATGGTGTATCAGCTCATCCATATGGAAAAATAAGAGAGGGGGGAGTTGCTTCGACTCCTTCTCTTTTTGGTTGGAGGAAGGATGTTGATCTCAGCTTCCGATCAAAATATCTGTGATTGGAAGCCATAGGCGTTTGAAGTCGTTTTAAGGGAAGACTGCACAATCCGGAAAAAGCGGGGAGAAACCGGTTTTGTATTACTATCCGTTGTATCGTTCGGTTATCTGTATGAACATTTTTTATACTGTTCTCCGTTTGAAATTTCAGGCAAACAGAATATATAGTTATACTATTCTCCGTTTGAAATGCCGGGTATACAAAATATATCATTGCCGAAAAACAATTTGGATGATTATATTATTCAAAGCGTTCAACCCGTCAATTTTAATAGATAATAGTATTACCGGAAACATTTGGAGTGATCACAGAATTCAAGCTGCACGACCGAGCAATTTGAACAGATAATGGTATTATACGGCAAAAAGTTTATGAAAGCGCTTGTTTGAAAGGATGGAAGGCGGAAAAATTCGAAAGGAAGTTATGTGATGAAGTGGACGAAAAATAAGGGGATCATAGCCATCTTTGTCGTTCTCCTTCTTGTTGCAAGTTTTATCTGGGGTGGGAACCATCCCAAAGAGAAAACGGTCGAAAAACCTGTAGCGACACAGGAAAAACAGGAGAAGACTTCGACGACGGAGGAGGTTTCTTCAGGGGAGAAGGACAGCTCCGATACGGGAAAGACCCTCGAAGAGAAGGCGGATAAGCCGGAGGAACAGCAGCTCGCAGGAGAGCGGAAACCGGATGAAGAAACTCCGACCGAATCCCCGACGAAGGACAAGAAAGAGGCGGAGCAGAAAGAAAAGAAGGATACGAAGCTCGAAGAAACAAAGAAGGATGATCAAAAGAAACCGGAGAAGAAACAAGAGAAGCAGCCTTCTAAGATGAAGATCAACCCCAAAACAGGGAAGGATAAGTATATGACGGAGCCTGTTCCCGAGGGAAGACCTCTACCGGTCGAGTGGCAGGATGTTACCGTCGATGAGGATGCACAGTATCATTGCACTTTGTCGGTGAGCTGTAAGACTATTTTGGACAATATCGACCTTTTGGATAAGAGCAAGCTGGAAGTCTTGCCCGAGGACGGGATCATCTATGCAGAAAAAGAGGTCGTTTTCTATGATGGAGAGTCGGTGTTCAACGTTCTTCAAAGAGAGATGAAGAAAAATAAGATCCATTTGGAATTTGAGATGACGCCCGTATACAACTCCAATTACATCGAGGGGATCAACAACCTCTATGAGTTTGACTGCGGAGAACTTTCCGGATGGATGTACAAGGTCAACGGCTGGTTTCCTAACTATGGTTCGAGCCGATACCGCTTGAGGGACGGGGATAAGATCGAGTGGGTATACACCTGTGACTTGGGAAGAGATGTGGGAGACAACTATATGGGCAACGCAAAAGGCGGAGGAGAGTAGGTTATGAATGGAAGAAAGGACGAGTTTTCCTATCTGCATCCCGTCATCAACTTTATATACTTTTTCTTTGTTCTGTGTTTCAGTATGTTTTTTATGCATCCCGTATTTTTGCTCATCTCCCTCCTGTCATCCGCTATGTATCTGGCCTATATTGTCGGTCGGGAAGGTTTTTTGAAGAAACTTCGGTTTGCCGTCCTGTTTTTCTTCTTCATCGTCATCTTAAATCCCCTGTTCAACCATCAGGGGGTCACGATACTGTTCTATCTCAAGAGCGGAAATCCCATGACCTTGGAATCCATGGTATACGGAGTTGCGGCAGCCTCGATGTTTTTGAGCGTACTTTCGTGGTTTTCCTGTTACAACCACGTGATGACCTCCGACAAGTTCATATACCTGTTCGGCAGGCTGATCCCTGCCCTTTCTCTGGTATTTTCGATGGCACTTCGCTTTGTGCCCCGATACCGACACCAGGCACAGGTGATCCTGCGTTCACAGGAGTGTATGGAAACGACGACTCAGCGAAGGACCTACCTTGCAAAGATCAGGAGGGGTGCGAGGATATTGTCTATCCTCGTAACTTGGGCGCTCGAAAATGCGATCGAAACGGCGGATTCGATGAGGGCGAGAGGATACGGACTTCCCGGAAGGACGGCATTTTCCATCTATCGATGGAGTGTGAGGGATCGCAATCTTTTTTTGGTCATTGTAGGGTTGGCTTTCTTGGTAATTGTAGGAGCGATCGCCGGGGAAAATACGATCCAATACTACCCGTCTATCAAGATAAAAGACATCCGTCTCGGGAGTTTTGTGATCTATACCGCCTATGCCCTGTTGTGCAATACTGCGTTGATGTTTAATCTTTGGGAGGATAAAAAGTGGAAATCTTTCGAATCGACAATTTAAGTTTTTCTTATCCCTTGGCAGAGAAGGATACCTTGAAATGTCTCGATCTCTCTATCGAAGAAGGGGAGTTTGTGACCATTTGCGGAAAATCGGGCTGCGGGAAGACGACCTTGCTTCGCCACCTCAAGCCCGTGTTGACCCCTCACGGGAAAAGGACGGGCGAGATCTGTTTTTTCGGACAAAACATAGAAGGTTTGGATGACAGGGCGCAGGCACAGTCGATCGGTTTCGTGCTTCAGAGTCCCGAAAATCAGATCGTGACCGACAAGGTGTGGCATGAACTTGCCTTCGGTCTGGAGAGTCTGGGCTATGATACGATCACCGTTCGCCTCAGGGTTGCCGAGATGGCAAGTTTTTTCGGAATCCAAAACTGGTTTCACAAAAGAGTGACCGAACTCTCGGGAGGACAAAAACAGCTCTTGAATCTGGCGGCCGTCATGGCGATGAACCCGAGTGTCCTCATCTTGGATGAGCCGACGAGCCAATTGGATCCGATCGCTGCCGTCGATTTCTTGGAGACGCTCGCAAAGATCAACAGAGAGATCGGCACGACGATCATCCTGTCGGAGCATCGCCTGGAGGAGGTCGTGCCGATGTCGGATAGGATCATTGTGATGGAGGATGGGAAGATCATAGCGAACGATGATCCGAGAACGGTCGCCATGCAGCTATTGAAAGAGGAAAATGATATGTTTGTCGCAATGCCGACCCCGGTTCAGATTTATGCGGGAGCACAGAGCGGTCGTTCTTGTCCCTTGACGGTCAGGGAAGGGCGCAGCTGGCTCAATTCCGTTCTGAACGGTCGCTCGAAGGAGGAAAGCACACAAGAGGACTCTGAAAAGAAGAGCCTCCTTTCCAAATTTATGAGTGTGAGCAAGGTACCCGAGACAGGGATCTGTCTCGACGAGGTTTGGTTCCGTTATGACAAGGAAGGTCAGGACGTTATTAAAGGTTTGGATCTGCGGATCGGGGAAGGAGAAATCTTTGCCATTCTGGGAGGAAACGGAACGGGAAAGACGACCACGCTTTCGATCATCGGGGATCTGTTGAAGCCTTATCGGGGAAGGGTCTTTGTCCGCGGAAGGCAGAGGAAGAAGGGAAGCAGCGAGGATGTGAGGATCCTTATGCTTCCTCAGGATCCGCAGAGCCTGTTTCTGAAAAAAACGGTGGAGGAGGACTTGAAGGAGGTCTTTAAGAAACCGACGGAACAAGAGAAGGAGAAGATAGAGGCGATGATCGACAGGATGAAGATAAGGCAAGTTCTACATCAACATCCCTACGACCTGAGCGGAGGGGAACAGCAGAGACTCGCTCTTGCAAAGATCCTTCTTTTGGAACCGGATGTGCTTCTCCTCGATGAGCCGACCAAGGGTTTAGACGGTTTTTTTAAACAGAGTTTGGCCGAGATCATGAAGGGGATGAAGGCGGAGGGAAAGACGGTGATCATGGTGTCCCACGATGTCGAGTTTTGCGCAAGATATGCCGATACCTGTGCCCTCTTCTTCGATGAGGGAGTCGTCAGTCAAAGGGGGGCGAACGAGTTTTTTGCCGGGAACCACTTCTACACGACGGCGGCAAACCGGATGGCACGCAATTACTTTCCTATGGCGGTGACGACGGAGGATGTAAGACGAAGGTTGAAACAGGCTGAACTTGTTGAGAAGGGAGGGGATGAGATGTGAAAAACAGGGCTTTGCCGCTTCTTCTCGTTGCACTGACAGGAGCGGGTTATATGTTGTCCCACTTCTTTTTTAGAGAGCACAAGGTAGTGATGATCGTCCTCCTTCCGGGGTTTTTGATACTTCTGTCGATCCTCAAACGGTTTCTGAACACCAGGTTCAAGATGGCGGGTTTCATCATTTTGGTGATGATACCTCTCACGATGTTCATTAGCCTGCGCTATCTCGGAGACCGAAAGTACTACTTCGTGAGTCTGTTGATCGCTATTTATACGATGGTGCCTTTTTTTATGCTGTTCGAAAAAAGGGAGCCCAAGGCACGGGAACTCATCCTGATCTCGGTCATGGTTGCCCTGGCGGTCGCGGGAAGGGGAGCTCTGTACTTTCTTCCCCATGTCAAGCCTGTGATCGCCATCGTCATCATATCGGGTCTCGGTTTCGGAGCGGAGGCGGGTTTTCTGGTGGGAGCGATGTCCGCCTTTGTCTCGAACTTCTTCTTCGGACAGGGACCGTGGACTCCGTGGCAGATGTTTACCTACGGTTTTATTGGCTTTGTTGCGGGTATCCTCTTTAAGAAAAAACTCTTGCCGAACAATAAGATCGCGATCAGCATCTTCGGTTTCCTGTCCATCCTGTGCATCTTCGGTCCCATCCTCAATCCCGCCTCCGCCTTGATGGCCCAGGGCTATGTCGATCTCGACTCGCTGAAGAGGTATATGTTGAGCGGACTTCCCGTCGATTTGGTACACGGGAGCGCGACGGCGATCTTCCTGTGGTTTTTGGCGGAGCCCATGCTGGAGAAGATAGAAAGGGTAAGGATCAAATACGGTCTGTTGGAAGCGCAGTAAGCGTATTTTTCTACAAGGATCGTTTGGAGAGCCAAGGCTGTATGAAAGCATCCTCGCTTTTTGCCGTCGGTATAGCGATCGTGAAAAGATTATGAACTATAGGCCTTCCAAATTTTATTTTTCATACAAAACTCTCTCCGCACTATTTTTTTGAGGTATGGGTCCTACCTCATATATGCTCCTATAGAAATGTAGTTATATCCGTTTTGCGACTACGAAAGTTCATTTCATCTTCTACAGAGTGCAGATCGTTGATGGCAATACTGCGACGAATGACGGTGTTCAGTGCTTACTTGGGATAGTTGTAACTTCCCGGGGAGGGCATGTCGGTGTAGAGATCGATCCCGTCGCTGAAGAAGATAAGATCTTTTTGTTCGTCGGTGCGATATACAAGGATCCCGTTCTTTTTCAAGAGCTCCATCACCCGCTTGTGAGGATGGAAAAAGGAGTTTTTGTATCCACAGGAGATGATGGCGACCCGCGGACGAACGGTTCTCAAAAAGATGTCGGTGGTCGAGTGCTTGCTCCCGTGGTGGCCGATCTTCAAGTAGTCGCAGCGGAGATCGGGATAATGCTTCAGAATCTCCTCTTCATTGACAGCCTCGGCATCTCCCATAAGGAGAAAGCGGTTCTTCTTGTAGCGGAGGTAGGTCACTGCTGAAAACTGGTTGCTGCTCATATAGGCGTGATCGAAGGGAGAAAGGAAGAAGGCCTCTATCTCTTTATCAAAGTCGATCTTCATTCCCGCAACGACGGTTTGGATGGGAAGGTCTTTTTCTTTTGCGGCTCGCAGAACGTCTCTGTAGCTTTTGCTCTTGCTTTTGTGAGAACTCATAAAAAAGGTTCCGACGGGAAACTCGTCGATGACGGCATCGATGCCGCCGATATGATCTGCATCGGGATGGGACCCGATAAGGATATCGATGTGAGAGATCCCCTTCGTTTTGAGGTAGGAAACGACCTCATCTGCGTGAGCATTGTCTCCCGCATCGATCAGCATGGTCCTTCCGCCCGGGGAGAGGATCAGAGTGCTGTCGCCTTGACCGACGTCGATGCTGTGCAGTTCAAGCATTCCGGAAGAAGTCTTGAACGATGGGATATGTAGATCTTGACATCCTGCAAGGAAGCATAGAAGGATGAGAAGAAGAAGGCAGATTTTTTTCATAATTCTCCTTTCGCGGTATCGGTGTTCATATCGTTTTCTTTTTTAACACTAGTGTAGCGGCACGTTGAAATTCACGGTAATTTCGACTTTGATATGAATTCTTTCGGTTTATAACCGAGATAAGAAATAAAGCTAAATATCAATATGTCAGGACACTAGTATCTATTAGAATTGTCCGGTCGTGGAGTTTGAATTTCAAACGTTTCCGGTAAAGATATATTCTGTTTGCCTGACATTTTATACTATTATTCTTTTGAGTTGTGGATATAAACGATTTGTGAACAATAAGAAGATAGAACAATTTTTCGCAGTCAACAAATAGATAGATCCATACTTCTATTGGAGAATAGTATAAACAGTCAGACTACGACAGAAGATCGTGGCCGTGCTTTGAGCTGCCCCGACTTATCTTTCTACCGGAGTTCGGTATACAAAAAGCGGAAAACCTCAGTAAAAGTATAGCATAAAACTCTTGGAGCAGGATAGTGTTAAAAGAGGGAATGTAAAGAATAGAAAAAACATGGAGATCAGGGGGTAAAAAACCTTTGTGTAGTCAGGCGGGGGAAGGATTTTTCTAAGCATTACAGAATTTTTTCAAACTCCTTATCAGGACTTTGTTTGGCAACAAAAATGTTTTTTTACAAAAAATAGGGTATAATGGAAGGGTAAAGGGGGAGATTTTTATCAGTATTTTAGACACTATACCGGAAATGAAACCGATCAATATAGATTCGGTAGACTGCCTGGTGCCTTTTTTTGAAAAGGTGGGTTATGAGGCTTGTGAATACAGTTTTACAACGATGTATATGTGGCAGCAGTCCTATGGTTTTCGCTATCTCTGCAAGGATGAGTTTGCACTGATTTTCGGAGAGTACGAGGGACATATCTTTATGATCAATCCCTTGTGTGAGATGAAGTATCTCGATCAGGCTTTTGAGTATGGGGAAGCAATCTTTTCGCAACTGGATATGCCGCTTCGCTTTCGTGCGGTTACGCAGGAGATCAAGGAGTATTTGGAGCGAAGGTACGCGGATACTATGGAGTACATCAACAGTCGAGATGCGTGGGATTACTTCTACGAAGGCGAAAAGATGAGGACTCTTTCGGGAAGAAAACTTCATTCCAAGAAGAACCATCTCAATGCTTTTTTGAAGGAATACGGCGGAAGATTTGAGTACAAATTGCTTACACCTTCGGAATTCCATCAGTGTATCGACATCGAAGAGCGCTGGGCGCAGACAAGAGAACGCGATGAGAACATCATCAGTGAACGTCTTGCCCTTCCCAAGATCTTTGCCAATTACAAGTTTCTGCCGGATCTTCGAGTCGGAGGGATCTATGTCGATGGGCGTTTGGAAGCCTTTACCATAGGAGATTATCTCAATCCGGATACGGCATTGATCCATGTGGAGAAGGCAAACCCTGAGATTCGGGGGCTCTATGTAGCTATGAGTGTATTGTTTTTGCGCAATGAGTTTCCGGAGGTACTGTTTGTCAATCGGGAAGAGGACCTGGGACTTGAAGGTTTGAGAAAGGCAAAGCTGTCCTACAAGCCGCTAAAGATGGTTGAGAAGTATTATGTAAAGCAGGCGGGTTTGGAAAACTAAAGGAGAAGGACATGGATATTCGTATTGCAACTGTAGAGGAACAAGAGCGGGTAAAGAAGCTGTGGAAGTATTCGTTCTCGGACACGCCGCAGTACTTGGATTATTACTTCGAGAAACGTTACAGGCAGGAGAACAATCTTGTTTTGACGGTAGAAGGAGAACTTGTTGCCACGCTTTTAACCAATCCTTACATCCTGTGCATGGGAGGATCTCGAAAAAAGGTAAGTTATATTGTTGCGGTCAGCGTAGAGCCGCAGTACAGAGGGGAAGGGTATTCTTCCGCCCTTTTGAAACGGACACTTTCTATCCTGTACGAAAAGGGAGAAGATCTGGTTCTTCTTATGCCGATCGACACCTCCATTTATCGAAGATATGGATTCATTAACACCTTTTTTCAAGATTCTTTTCTTACGAGCGTCAAGGGAAGAGTCGGGCGAAAGTCGCCTTTGTTACTGAAGAAGGCGGTTTTTACGAGGAAAGAAGATACCGAAGCGCTTTGTACTCTCTATGAAAAAGCGATGAGGAGCAAGTATGCCTATGTGGATAGGACGCAGGAAGACTTCGCCGTCCGCTTGGATGAGGCGGAGCGTGAAGGAGGAACAGTCTACTTTTTTGTACGTGAGGGAGAGAAGGTAGGGTATTTTTTCTTTTTTGACGAGTATGAGAAGGATATGGCCTTGGTTCAGGAGCTGGTAGCTTTCGATACGGACTGTATCAATAGGCTGATGACCTTTCTATATCAGCACCAGACTCAATGTTCGGAAGCGATCGTTCAGCCTGTGGATGCCAGAAGGTTTCAACTCGGGATTGAGTTCGACAACCAAATCGAGCACAAGATTCGTCCCTTTATGATGAGCAGAGTCTTACATGCACAAAACTGTTTAAGGGATCATCTGAAGTTTTCTGTCGATGTTGTAATAAGGATCGAGGATGAGATGATCAAAGAAAATTCCGGATCCTATCTTTGTAAAAAGGATGGGATTCAAAGGTTGGATGGGCATGAGGATTGGGATGTCTGTATGAGTATTGAGGCACTGACCCTGCTTGTGATGAGGCAGGCAACTTTGGAAGAGTTGGAATCTTCGTCTTTGCTTGAATTCAGGCGGAAGAGTTTTGTGTTTCTCCAAGACGATTTCTTGGACGAAAACTACAGCAATGATTACGTATAGAACTTGGTTTTTGAGACGACCGACTATGATTTTGGCACTTGCGAGTATTCTGTTCTCCCTGATATTGACATCCACTTTGCAGATTGAAGAGGTCGGTCCGACTCAAGAATTGAGAGATACTGTTGTAAGAGTTGAAGAACGCTTTGGTAAAACAAGGATAAGAGGGCGGAGAATCATTGTGGAGACCTCCGTCTCAGATTTGCGTGAAGGGGATGTTTTTGTTCTAAGAGGAGACTTTATTCCTGCGACCGAGCAAGAGAGCGCGTTTTATCGCAGATATCTTCTGTCACAAGGACTGTTTTACACAGTGAAAAAACCGATAATTCAAAAGACCGATGAAGTCAAATTGTTCTATCGTTACAGGGCAAAGGTTCTCGGTTATCTACAGAGGAGGATCGAAGAGAGGTTTCGATCGACTTCCTATCTTTGGAAGGCTCTTCTCTACGGAGACAGAACTGAATTTCCGAGGGAGGTGAGGGAAGACTTTGCAAGAGCGGGTCTAAGCCATGTTTTGGCCTTGTCGGGCTTTCATGTAGGGATTCTTGCGATGTTTCTTCAAGTCTTGCTCCTTCCCCTGTCTTTGAGGAAGAGAACGACGATGATCTGCTTTATTTTGACGGTCTATGCCCTGTTGACAGGACTTCGTCCTTCGATTGTCAGAGCGGTGGGGTTCTACCTTCTGTACTACCTTTCCTTTTTATTTCACAGGAGATACGATTTGATCTCCGCTCTCTGTATTATGTGTGCCGGGATCTTGCTCTTACATCCTTTGAGCATTTTGGATGTAGGTTTTCAGTTATCTTTTTTAAGTGTCTTGTCCATTGCTCTTTTCCAAGGAAGGATGGAGGCTTGTCTGGAAGGTTGGGTGAGCCTTTTGAAAGACAAACGCTTAAAGAAAGGGTGCAAGTCAGTCGGTTCAACGCTTGTTCTGAGCATATCTCCGTTGATCTTAAGTCTGCCTTTGGCGGCATATCATTTTCAGATCGTACCTCTTCTCTCGGCAGTGAGCAACCTCTTTGTTCTTCCTTTGATAAGTTTGAGCATGACCCTTTTTTTGGTTTCCATGCTCCTGCCTGCGGGCTTGTTTCTTACAGATATTCTCGTTTGGGGTGTAAACCTGTTGACAGATCTGATGAATAAGGGGATCGCATGCCTAGTCTGTCTTCCCTGTTCTTATCTGGAGATACAGGAGGTACCCGCCGTTTTTATGTTTTTTTATTATGGGGTTTGTATCGTCTGGTATATCAACAGCGAGAAGAAGATGATCAAGGAGAATTTCTATGACATTCAAAGAATTGAAAAAGAAGTCGGATAGCATAAAAAAATATGTTTTTTTTGGAGAAGAACAGTATTTGGCTGATGAGTTTCTCGCTCTTCTCAAATCCTATCTCGAACCTTCTTTTGCCGACTTTAATTTTATAACTTTAACTCAGGACAAGACGGACTATCTCACGGCTCTGTCACAGATCGAATCCGTTCCTATGATGGATGCACTTAAGATCATCTACTTTCCTTCTTTTATCACGCGGGAGACGAGCAAAAGTCTATGGACGAAGAAGGAGCTGGAAGAGTTCCTGAGAGTGGTCGAAGCTCTTGATCCGAGCACTTATCTTGTAGTGAACGTTGAAGCGGAGAATAGGAAGAACAATATCTACAAAAGACTTTGCGAGATGAGCGAGGTCTTTGAACTGAGCAAGCTCAAACCGAAAGAATTTCATGAACATATCGAAACTCGCTTTGAGAGAGAAGGACTCTCCATGGAAGACGGGTTTATTGCAAGGTATGAAGAGCTGAGCGGTTACTATGATAAACAATTGCGTAGGAATTTATATGATGTGGACGCCGACCTCAAAAAACTCATCGCCTTTCTCAAGGAGAAGGGCAGGATGTCCGAGGAAGATATGGTTACTCTGGTGGGAGACACAAGGACGGCGGAGCTCTTTACTTTCGTCGATGTTCTCTTGGCAGGAGATCGCAAAAGAGCCTTGGAGATGTATGAGTTGCTGAAGAGGACGGATGGGAGCTCCAAGCTGCCTTTAACTGTTTTGAGCCTTGTTACGACAAGTCTGTCCTCCTATCTGTACGCTGTCAGAATGTTGAAGAGGGGACATTCCCAAGCATCTATTGCAAAAGAATTGGACCTGCATGTTTTTCGACTCAAAAAGTCCTTGGATTTAAAAAAGTACTATACACAGGAACGGGCCCTGCGAAAGTTCAACGCTCTTCTTGAACTCGATCGGCGTTTCAAGTCGGGTGGACTTGTACAGGATATGATGGGAGAGTACATTATCTTTGAACTTTGCAGATAACGCGATAAGAGGCGCGACGCTTCCTTTCTATGTATGTAGGAGCTTGGAGAACGAACGGAAGCAGAAGAAAAACCGCAGCTCTTTTTTTGAGAGACTGCGTTTTTTCTTACATGCGACAATATGTTTGATACTACTATTCTTTTGAATAGTGAATATAAAAAATCTGTGACCCATAGAAGACAACATAGTTTTTCGTCATCGAAAAATAGATATATCCACACTTCTATTGAAAAACAGTATGAGATACAAGCAAGTCGTGAACCATAGAGTTCCAAGGGATGTTTTGTATTTGTAAAGGTCGATACTTCCACTGTTCAGACGAGGGATAGTGCGTAATGCAAAAAACCATAGGTGAGCCCCTATGGTCTGATTTTACATCATAAGTAAATTTCTATCTTCACTTCGATAGCTTATTTTGCAACGTTCAATTTTTTTGCCAGCTTGGACACCTTTCTGTCAGCGGCTTTCTTGTGGATGGTTCCCTTGGAAGCGATTTGATAGATCTTCTTTTGCGCGTAACGGAAGGTCTCGTTTGCCTTTTCCATATCTCCTGCAGCAATTGCCTCATCAAATCTACGAATAGCGGTTTTAATTTGAGATTTTCTCATCTTGTTTATAGCTGTTTTCTTAGCAGTTACAGAAATTCTTTTTTTAGCGGACTTAATATTAGCCACGGTTTCACCTCCTATAAATTTGATATACGTAACGTCAACAGATAACATTGTATCAAAGATAACGTCAATTGTAAATGAAAAAGATGGGAAAAGAAAAATATTTTTCCGCTCTTTTATCACATATAATAAGTGCTGGTTTTACAATAATATTTATTATATAATAGGAATATGTAAAAATCAATTATTTTGTAAAAAACTTGTTGAAAAAAATCTCGGAAGACCTTACTATAAAGACAGAGAAAAAACCATCTTTGTCAGAGTGTGTATAGAAATCGAGAACATCGGATGATGAAGAAAACGTAGGAGGAGTTTTTTTGGATAAGAAACAACGAACCAGAAATTTTAGTATTATTGCACATATCGATCACGGAAAGTCTACCCTGGCAGACCGTTTGATTGAAAAAACAGGTTTGGTGGAGCTTAGGGAGCTCAAGAGTCAAATGCTTGACAATATGGACCTCGAGAGAGAACGTGGAATCACGATCAAACTTCAAACAATAAAACTCGTCTACCGTGCAAAGGACGGAGAGGAGTACTATCTCAATCTGATTGATACACCCGGACATGTCGATTTCAACTATGAGGTGTCGAGAAGTTTGGCAGCCTGCGAGGGCGCCATCCTCGTCGTGGATGCCGCTCAGGGGGTCGAAGCACAGACCTTGGCGAACGTCTATCTCGCACTCGATCAGAATCTTGAGATTCTTCCGGTGATCAATAAGATCGACCTCCCCAGTGCAAGGCCCGATGAGATCAAGCAGGAGATTGAAGACATCATCGGTCTGGAGGCTCACGATGCACCTATGATATCGGCAAAAGACGGATTGAATATAGAAGATGTCCTGGAAGCGATCGTTCAAAAAATCCCTGCACCCAAGGGAGAAGACGAAAAACCGCTTAAAGCTTTGATTTTTGATTCTTACTATGACAGTTATAAGGGAGTAATCGCCTATGTAAGAGTTTTTGACGGAGAGGTCAAAAAGGGCGATGACATCCTGATGATGAATACGGGAAAGAAGTTTGAGGTTGTTGAGACGGGAATCATCTCACCGAACCATATGGCGGTGGACAAACTGTCTGCCGGGGATGTAGGATATATTGCGGCTTCGATCAAGGATATCAGAAGCTGTCGTGTGGGAGATACCGTAACCTTGGCATCCAACCCTACCGAAGAACATCTTCCGGGATATAAGAAGGCAACGCCGATGGTTTACTGCGGTATCTATCCTGCAGAGGGAGAAAAGTACGAGAATGTAAGAGATTCTCTTGAAAAGCTCCAGATCAACGATGCGGCTCTGGAGTTTGAAGCGGAGACCTCGGTCGCCTTGGGCTTCGGTTTTCGTTGCGGTTTCTTGGGGCTTCTGCATATGGAGATCATCCAGGAGAGATTGGAGAGGGAATTCGATCTTGATATCGTCACGACAGCACCTTCGGTCGTCTATCGGGTGACTAAGCTCGACGGAACGGTCGAAATGATCCAGAACCCGACGAATCTTCCTCCGGCAGCTGAGATCAGACATATCGAAGAGCCGATCGTAAAGGCGGATATCATCGTGCCCAAGGACTTCGTCGGTCAGGTGATGGAGTTGGCACAGGAAAGACGGGGGATTATGATACACATGGAATACCTCGATGAAAAACGTGTGATGATTCACTATGAACTGCCGCTCAATGAAGTGATCTATGATTTCTTTGATGCACTGAAATCACGCACCAAAGGCTATGGAAGTTTGGACTATGAATTTAAGGAGTATCGTATCTCCAACCTTGTAAAGCTCGATATCCTGATCAATAAGGAGCAGGTCGATGCGCTGTCCTTTATCGTTCATGAGACAACGGCCTATACGCGTGGTAGGGGAATGTGTGAAAAGCTCAAGGACGAGATCCCGCGCCATCAGTTCCCGGTACCGATTCAAGCAGCGGTAGGGCAGAAGGTCATTGCTCGTGAGACCGTGAGTGCTTATCGAAAAGACGTACTTGCCAAGTGTTACGGAGGAGATATCTCTCGTAAGAAGAAACTGCTCGAAAAACAAAAAGAAGGAAAGAAGCGTATGCGTCAAATCGGAAATGTAGGGGTTCCTCAAAAAGCCTTTATGGCCGTGTTAAAATTGGATAACTAGTGTAGAAGGGGGTTATTACGACTCCCTTTTTGATTGCCTTATACACATTAGTTTTTTATTCTCCTGACGGAAAAGGAGTATTTTGTTGAAACACCGGTGTATCGGGCTATTGATATTTACTTTTACTCAGCATTTTTTATCATGCAAAAGGGTTCATTGCATAGTTGAAATTAGGGAGTATCTGAAAACGTCTCAACACCTCAATAAGATTTCATACTAAAACCCGATTAAAATGTCAGGTGCATGGGAGATATAGAGATAAATTAGAATTTATAGTAAATGAAAGTGCAAACAAAACGATGTAAATACACTTCTGCGTTTGAAAGATCGGATGTACAGAATATATCATTCGCAAAAAATAAGTTGAATGAGGAGATACTTCTAATACAATTCGTCATTTGAATGATGGACCGGGAGGGTTTGTACTCCGGGAAAGATAAAACGAATGTTTGTGGTTGCAAAACGGATATAACCGTACCTCCACCGGAGAATACTATAAACGGATAATCACGTTAAATGGAGAGTTGGGGGAAGAAACGGATCATTCCACAGGGAAACAAACTTTTGATTTACATAGGATATGCTTACTTGTGGAAAATTGGAATTTGTGGTAGTATGTAAACGATTCAAGATGATGTTTTTGTATAAAAATAACTGAATAGTTCTTCATTATGACAAATTACTGCGGTAATTGAAAGGTAGGGAAGAGAGTAAACTCCGCTGTCCCGCAACTGTACAAACCTTGTGTTTGAGCCAGATAACTACCCATAATGCAATTCATTGATGCTACGAGTGATAGCCGGATGAAAATGAAATTTGTATTTTTCTGCCCGCTATTTCCATATGGCGGGTTTGTTTTTTGATGATCTGTTTGTTATAATACAAAAACTCCTTAAAAAAATATAAATTTCAGGAGGAAGATTTTAATGAAGAGAATGATCAAAGCCGTTACAGCTCTGTTACTTACAGCTGTATTGGCTGGTTGCAATGCTTCGGCTCCACCTGCTTCACAACAGGAAGAGCAAGGTCAGGGGCAAGTTCAGAGCAGTGAGATGGAAGAGAGCAAATTGACTTTGGCATTTAATGAGGATCCCGTGGGAACTCTCAATCCTCATATGTACCTTCCCAGTCAGTTTATTACTCAGGATATGGTCTATGACGGTTTGGTGTATTATGGTGAAAACGGGCAGATCAAACCGGCTTTGGCAGAGTCTTGGGAAATCTCTGAAGACGGCAAGACCTATACGTTTAAGCTGAGAGAAGGCGTGAAGTTTTCCGACGGAAGCCCCTTTAACGCTCAAAATGCAGTAAAGAACTTCGACACGATATTTGCACCGGAAAACCGTGAAAATCATGCCTGGTTTGCATTTACGAATTATCTGGAGTCTTATCGGGCGGTAGACGATATGACCTTTGAGATCAAGTTGTCAACGGCATACTCTGCGACCCTCTATGATCTGGCTATGATCCGGCCTATCCGTTTCTTGGCCGATGCAGGTTTTCCGCAGGACGGGAATACGGCGAAAGAGATCGCAGCTCCGATCGGAACGGGAGCTTGGGTCTTGAAGGAGCATAAGAAGGATGAGTATGCGACCTTTGTGAGAAACGAGCATTACTGGGGAGAGAAACCCGCAGCATCCGAAGTTACGATCAAAGCGATCCCGGACAGCGAGACCCTGGCTCTTCAATTTGAGTCGGGAGATATCGATCTGATTTACGGAAACGGTCTGATCAGTTTGGATCGATTCAACGTCTATCGTGAGGATAGCGGGTACACTACGGATACTTCCGAACCGATGTCCACCCGTATGTTGCTTATGAACACCGGAAGCTCGAAGTTGAGCGATGTGAAGGTACGTCAAGCCTTGAGCCATGCGGTGGATAAGGAGAGTGTCGCTGCAAACATCTTCGGAGGAGTTGAAAAAGCGGCGGATACGATCTTTGCACCGAATGTTCCCAATACGAATGTTCCGCTTGAGAAATACGATTACAACTTGGAAAAGGCGGAGAAGATGTTGGATGAAGCAGGATGGGTAAAAGGTGCGGATGGGATCCGTGAGAAAAACGGAGAGAAACTCGTGCTTTACTTCCCCTATATCGCATCGAAGATCACCGACAAGAGTGTAGGCGAATATGTTCAGGGCGAATGGCAAAAAATAGGAGTTCAGGTAGATTTGAAGGCTTTGGAAGAAAAAACGCACTGGGCAAATGCTTCAAAGGGAGACTTTGATATCATGATGAACTTCTCTTGGGGAGCTCCCTGGGATCCGCATGCCTTCCTGACATCGATGACGGAAGTATCGGATAACGGAGGACCTGATTATGCGGCACAAAAAGCATTGCCGATGAAGGCGGATATCGATAAGACAATCCAGGCCCTGCTCGTTGAATCCGACGAGGCGAAACTCAAGGAGATGTATACCGATGTATTGACCACCCTTCATGAGCAGGCGGTATATATTCCTGTTTCCTATCAGGCTCTCGTAAGCGTATATCGTACGGGAGAACTCGAAGGCATAGAGTTTATGCCTGAGGAAAACAGACTTCCTGTATGGAAGACAGTGAAAGTAAAATAAGGAAATTTCATCTTTTGGAGAAAGAGGCGGATCCTGCCTCTTTTTTCAAAAGAGAAGAAGACCGGATGGGATTTTCATAGGGATCGCAGATACACAGAAGATTCGAAGGAGTAGTGAAGATGGAAGAACGTTTGGTTGATTTTCTAAAAAAAGCGGGGATGTTTGTTCTCACCCTGCTTGTGATTTCGATCCTGACTTTTATATTGGTACAGTTGTCGCCGGGTGATCCGGCCGTAAATTATCTGAGGGCATCTCACGTTGCCGTTACCGAGGAGACTCTTTCCAAGGCGAGGTTGGAACTTGGCTTGGACAAGCCTGTAACTCAGCAGTATATCGATTGGCTCTCAAATGCAATCAGAGGAGATCTGGGCAGATCCTATCTCAAGAAGGCACCGGTAAAAGAGGTGATCTTCTCAGCTGTGATCCCCACCTTTCAACTTGGAGCTCTGTCTTTTGCAGTTCTGTTGCTTCTTTCGCTCATTCTCGGGATAGCAGGAGCACTTTATCATGGACGCATTGTTGATTATGTGGTGCAGGCCTTTTCGTTTATCTGCGCCTCGATCCCTACCTTTTGGCTGGGCTATATGCTCATCATTTATTTTTCGGTAACTCTCAAGTGGTTGCCTGTTTCGGGGCGGGGGGATATGAGGCATTTCGTCCTGCCGTGTCTGACATTGATCACACCCTTGGTCGGACAGACAAGCCTGTTGATCCGTAAGAGCGTCATGGAACAGATGAGTCAGCCCCATGCTCGAAATGCGGTCCTTAGAGGAGTGGACAAGAAATACATCGTCTTCAATCACCTGTTGAGAAATGCGGCTATTCCCATTGTAACGGTCTTGAGTTCGAATATCCTGTATTTGATCACGGGTAGTGTATTGATCGAAGAAGTTTTTTCGTGGCCGGGCGTCGGAAAGATGTTTGTCTCGGCAGTGCAAGGAGGGGATCTTCCGCTGATCCAGGGCTCTTTGCTCTTATTCGGTATCTTATCCATTACGATAAACAGTCTTACGCAGTTTGCCGTTCATCGTTTGGATCCTCATTTGAAGTTACGGAATCGAGGTGTTTCTCTTGAAGAATAAGCTGTTCTATCTTGCTGTGGGGATGGCGGTTTTTCTCATCTTTGTTGCGATCTTTGCGCCCCTGCTTGCGCCCTACGATCCCCAGCATATCGACCTTGCAAACAAACTGCAGCTTCCAAGCGACACTCATCTTCTCGGAACGGATCACTTGGGAAGGGATGTACTGTCCAGACTGATCTACGGTACGAGGTTGTCTCTGTCGATCTCCGCCGTCATCACGGTCTGTACCTTAGTCATCAGCTTTCCTGTCGGTCTTCTTGTGGGATGGTTGGGAGGTAGGACGGAGAAGGTGTTCTCTCGTTTTGCGGATATTGTGATGGCCTTTCCGAGTTTTCTTCTCTCCATGGCCTTTGCGGGGATCCTGGGACAGGGATTGGGCAATATTGTACTTGCCGTGACCTTGGTCGAGTGGGTCTATTACTCGAGGATCCTTAGGAATATGGTGTTTACGGTAAAGAATTACGAATATGTCATGGCAGCCAAGTCCATGGGAGCTTCTTCCGGTTATATTATATACAAACACATTCTACCCTTTGTGTTCAAGCCTGTCCTGATCATCGCCTTGATGAATGTCGGAAGCATCATATTAATGATATCTTCTTTCTCTTTTTTGGGCATCGGAGTACAGCCCAATATTTCGGAGTGGGGTATGATGCTCAATGACGCCAAGCAGTTTTTTCGTCGAATACCGGGACTGGTCATGTATCCGGGTTTGGCAATTTTTGTAACGGTACTTACGTTCAACCTGCTGGGCGAAAATTTTGATAAAAAAGGACTGAAAAGACTATGGGAAAACTGAGAATACAAGATGTCTATGTTCGATCGGGAAACAGGATTTATCTGGACAATATCAATTTTACCTTGGAGGCGGGGAAGACTTT
Source organism: Filifactor villosus (assembly GCF_042652965.1). Taxonomy (NCBI): domain Bacteria; kingdom Bacillati; phylum Bacillota; class Clostridia; order Peptostreptococcales; family Filifactoraceae; genus Filifactor; species Filifactor villosus. Next base: position 32,430 of record NZ_JBHSHL010000007.1, on the reverse strand, counting down.
GACCATTGTTGGAGAAAGCGGTTCGGGAAAAACCATGCTTTCGAGACTTCTAATCGGCCAAATGCCGGAAGAAGCGGAGGTTTGCGGAAGTATTCTTTTGCAGGAGCGTGATCTTCTCTCGATGAAGGAACGACAATGGAAGGCTTATAGGGGAAATGTGATCGCCTATATTGCACAAAATCCCATGGCCCTGTTCAATCCCAACCAGACTGTAGGTTCGCATTCGGTGGAACTGTTTAGGAGCAAATTGTCGATCTCGAAACAAGAAAGTGTAAAGCGATTGATTAAGGCTCTTGAGGTATTCCACTTTAAGGACCCGCAAGGGATCGTCGGAAAGTATCCGTTTCAACTCAGCGGCGGTATGCTGCAACGTATTATGTTTGCAATGATGTTGGAACTGTCTCCGCAGATTCTCATCGCGGATGAGCCGACCTCCGCTTTGGACCGTCATAATACACAAACGGTTATTGATACATTGAAAAGTTGTAAACAGGAGGGTTGCAGTATGATTGTCATCACCCATGACTACGAGTTGGTCAGACAGGTGGCGGACGAAGTGATCATTATGAAGGACGGGCAGATCATAGAGGCCGGAGAGGCAAAGAACATCTTGGAGAATCCGCGTACGGAGTATGCGAGAGAACTGATGACACCGCAAATCTACCTGCGTTATAAAGAAGGAGAATAGACTATGTCTAAACTGGAAGTTTCCGAAGTTACAAAGAGATATGGAAAGACCACGGTTTTGCAGAAGGTAAGTTTTTGTGTGGAAGAAGGAAGTTGTATCGGTATCATGGGAGAGAGCGGATCGGGAAAAAGTACGATTGCGCGTCTTCTTACAGGTCTTGAGAAACATAGCGAAGGAGATTTGTTCTATGAAGGGCACTCTTACTCAAAGATGACGAAGACGGAGAGAAGGAATCGAAACAGAAGGGTACAGATGGTGTTTCAAAACTCGTCCGGAGCTGTAAATCCCAACTTTTCGGTAGGTGATGTTCTTTTTGAGCCTCTGAATATCTGTTATGGGAAGAAGATGTCCAAGGAGGAAAAGATACAGAGAGCGAAGGAGTATCTTGAAAGGGTAGGTCTGGATAAGATCTCCCTTTCGCAAAATGCGAGGCAGTTGAGCGGAGGGCAGCTCCAGAGGGTGTGTATCGCGAGGGCTTTGATGACAGAACCTTCCGTACTTGTATTGGATGAGTCTCTAAGCGGCTTAGATCCGTTGGTGCAACGAAAGATGCTCAAACTTCTCGGGGACTTGAAGTCAAGGTTCCATCTTACTTATGTATTTATTGCTCACGATTTTATGACCTGCTACTATCTCTGCGATAAGATCATCGTGATGGATGGGGGAAGGATCATAGAAACTTTGGAGGATATAGGCGGGGAGATAAGAGCGGAACATCCCTTGACCCTAAGGCTGTTGGGAGATGCCCTCAAATGCCTTCCTGCGACTACGCAAGTTCGTTCCGTCTCCTATGGAGCGCAAACTTGCGATACAGGCAATTGAAACAAATACCGAGGATAATGTTATAATGATGATAGTACAATAAATCCAAGAAAAATCAAGGGTTAAAGGCTTCCACAAAACTTTTAGACTTTGACGATGGATAGACTGTCATCATTTTTTATATTCAAAATTTGTATCAAAGCATAGTACAATAACAAGCGAAAGAAGGGGGTGTTGGTATGAATTCCCCCTTCTTTCGTTTATAGGGTTATGAGAACTTGGACAGAATATTGAACTCACAGGCTCTTACATATTTTTGAAAGTTGTCCTCAAGAAGGGCTTCTTCTGTCTGTTGAAGATATCCTGTCTTTTCGGTGGAAAAACCGGAATAATATTCCTGCTGAAGATATTGGGTTATTTTAAAAATACAATATCTGACCTTGGTATCAAATTTTCTGGTTCGTTGGTATGTAAGATCCGTCATCCTCAGAAAATACTCATAATTTTCCTGCCTAAAAGGAAGCCCCAGCTCCTTCCTGTCTTTTAACAGCTGCATGCTGATATAGAGACTGTCGAGATTTTTGGGGTTATTGTGAGAGGAAGTGATCGACCCCTGTGTTGCAAAATACTTATAGACCGGATCTGCGATCATGTAGGCCTTGATATGGTCTCCATAAATAAGTGCGGAATTGATGCTGTCCTCAAACCAATATTTTTCAGGAAAGATGATTTTGTCGAATATGGTCTTACGCAGAAGTTTACCCCAGGCAAATCCCTTTAAGATCCCTAAAGGGTGCTGTATTTCTCCTACTTGGGCCACTCTGACCTTCCTCTGTGTTCCATCCTTTGAAACAGTTACCATTGCTCCCTCGATGATGTCATAATCTCCGGCTCGAGATACATCCAGAAGTTTTTCAATGCTACCTTCGATCAAAAGATCGTCATCGTCGACAAAGAGCAGATATTTTGCAGATGAAGCATCGATCCCGGTGTTTCTTGCCTTTGATAAGCCGCCGTTCTCTTGGTTTATCACCGTTACATCGGGACAGTGCCTGTATTTTTCAAGCACTTCTTCCGTATTATCCTTCGAGCCGTCATTTACAAAGATATATTCCACCTTGTATTTGCTGTCCTTTGATACATTGGATAAAATGGACTCGATGCAGTTTTCGACAAGATGTGCTCTGTTGTACGTTGTCATTATTATCGAGACATCATAGCGATAAGCGCCCTCGTTCTTAGGCTGCTTGACCCTTAACGAACCGGACCTTACATCTTTGTGGATCGTGTTGAGATATTGGTAACATTCGTCGAATGAGGATATATCACTTTTAAAAAACGCGGCGGAAACAAGATGTTGTATTATTTCCGAGTTTAAGCATACAATTTTTTTGATTTTTTTTAACATCATCTTTCAAACCTCCTTTCTTATTCGACCGTTCCATCAGATTCGACGATAGAACGGTTTTGAGAAAAATGCCATATAAAAGTGGAGCTGCTTTTTCACTTTTTCACAAAACAAAAATGCAGTATCGGTTCGGTTTGTACTATTGTTCATCGGAACTTACGATCCATATCCATGCATTCTATAGATCGGACAGGTTAATTGGGTTTCGGTATCAAACTTTTCAGGTCAAGTGCATACGCTCCATAAGTGAGGATAGTTCCCCGATAGAAATGCCGTTCAAAGAAATAATAGAGTATAAGTTCAGAGGATCATTTCGTATCACTCGGCGTTTCAAATAGAGAGCAGCATGAATTCATTTTCCGCATCGATATGTGTAAGCTTCCATCGGACAACAGCACAAGAGTTTTTTACTTATGTGGCCTTCCCAAGACATTATTCCATAAGTTTCATGAGTAGTAAAGAGAAGCGATCAAGGAGAATAAATCAGCTCTAAACGTCCCTTTTTTAAGGCATATTCTTCATAAAGTCCCTGTGAACCGAAGGGACAAATCAAATGTCCGTTTTCATCGACATAGATCTCTTGTTGAAACCACCCCTTGCCCAAATCGACCTGGTGGATGGTGGTAACTCGTTCTTTTTCTTTTGGAGTAAGGTAGTTTTGAAGTTTCAGCACACAGAAGACTCCATCGATGACACCGTCGTGTACGGCGACGATAATCTCATCTCTTCCGTCCTTGTCCAAATCGGCAAGTGCCAGTTGTAGGGAAGCGCCCTTTGCCAAGGAATGGTCATTATAGAAATCTCTTGCCTCTTCTCCGAAACTCCCAAGTTCAGAACTTAAAGAGTTCCAGCGGATCTTAGGGAAAATGATCTCTTCTTTGGGAGCTTCTTTTACGATCTCGAAGGTAGCCTGTTTTCCATCCTTGAAAAAGTCTGAAACGATGATATCTGCGTCATTGTCCTTGTTCGGATACATGATGACGTCGCTGCTTAAATGACCTTTGATATAAGCACCTGGGGTCTGAACAGGGAGTTTTTTCTGAGCCTGTTCTTTTGAAAAATCTTGTGTGCCGGCTGTTTCTCCTATAAGCACCGCCCTTGCTTTTTCATCCCATCGGATCGAGATATTGAAGTTCTCCGCGAAGAAGGAGAGAGGAACATAGGTGCTTCCGTTGATGATCTCCGGGGCGACCTCAAGAGTCTTCTTCTTCCCGTTGATAAGAGCTTCCTTTTTTCCTGTAAACAGAACGATCTTGACCTTGTCGGTGACAACGGTCACCTTCTTGCTTTTCGAATCCCAGCTCACCTTCTTTCCGAGTTTTTTTGAGAGGAAAGAAAGCGGAACGAGGGTCCTCCCGTTTTTGAGGACGGGAGCATAGTCGGTATAGGCAGTCTTACCGATCACAAGTGAAATTTCGTTTTTCTGTGCATAGGCGGGGATGAAGTTGAGTGTTGTCAGACAAAGAGAGAAGGACAATGCAAAAGCGATGGATTTTTTCATATCGTAACATCCTTTCTTTTTCTTTTATTATAGTCTTAATATCTTGAAAATAAAAGGGGTTTCGCATATTTTTGAATTTTGTTTTCGGTGAATACCGGAAACAAAAGTTGTGTTTAAAAAATGAGCGGAGAAACTTTGCTGAAGTAGAGCCGTTAACGTACGGGAGCTTTTTGTGGAATCAAGTTGTTATACTGTTGTCTATTAAAATTGTCCGGTCGTGAAGTTTGAATTCTACGATTACTCAAAATGCTTCCGACAAGCATATAGTTTGTTTACCTGATACTATTCTTCTTTTGAGTTGTGGATATAAACAATCTGTGACCATAAAAGATAAACCGATTTTTCGTAGGTTGAAAAACGGATATATCCATACTTCTTCTTTTGGAGAATAGTATTGCTTGATGAAATAGGAGGGTTAGAACAGAACCATAAGATATAAAAAATGTTTTGTGCCCGGTGATTTTTGTCGGCAAGGTCTTGTGAAGATATGGCAGAATACACAGTCCTTTGTAAACGACGAAGAGTTTTTCGATTTTCTTTGATAAAGCTCTTTTCAAGTCCTTTTTTTTTTGGTATAATCTCTGTGTTGCAAATTTTATATGCTACCGTGGCTCAGTTGGTAGAGCAGCTGATTCGTAATCAGCAGGTCAGGGGTTCGAGTCCCCTCGGTAGCTCCAGTAAAAAGCATTGATTGTGAGTGATTCCGATCAATGCTTTTTTGTTGTGGGATTGTTATGAGTAATCGGATTACGGGTAACAAGGGAGATAACCGTTTGGAAAATAGCGTTATGTGAAAAATAACGCGTTCATAAATAAGAGCATTGAGAAAAAACGATACAACAAGGAGGATTTCCATCGTGTCAATGGAGTTCCCGAATAAGAACATAGAGCAAAAAACCTTTGATCTATACCGTTTTTCCTTGTATTGACAAAACAAGCAATGCTACAATGAGGGAGAACCTTTTTCTTGAGAAGGATCTTCTCGAGGACGGATCTCATAAAGATCCGATGGAAATATCATCCGTGGAAACGGTATGAACGCCTGAACACTCGATCGCAGGACACAGCTTTATAAGGTGATGGTTTGTACTGTCTATTCATTTGAATAATTGATATCAATACCCTCTATATCTATGGGTGATAGAATAAATTTTTATGATTTCGGGGGTAGGCATGACCACACTTCTGTTAGAGGATGGTATTACAAGGGAAGTATAGTGCGACGATCTTATGAGCTGAGGATGTGCGGTGTAATGGTCTTCAAATAAATGAGGATGTTTTGGATAAGGAAGGAGAGCGGATATGAAGGAGAACGACATCGATAAGAAGGATGGACGGGAGAAGGAAGATACTTTGAACGCAGAGACGTCTCAAGAGGTTGAAGGAGGAGAAGAACAGGTGCCTGAAAGCAGAGAAGAAGCTTGTCAGGAGGAAAGGAGCAAGATCATCTATCTTCACGACAGGAAGAATAAGGAAAAAAACTTCGAACGCAGTGAAGAGGAAGAATTGGAGAAGGAGATCACAGCGGAGGAAGAGACCGGGGAAGAGCCTTCGGATGAGGCCGAGGAAAAAGAAGCAACTGAGAACGGAAACGGCAGGGAAGAGAGTCCGAAGAGGGCAAGGGTCGTAAAACTCAATTCAAACTCTTGGAAGGATACTCTTTTGAATAAGCTCGGAGAAGTGGAGGGTGCGCTTCCTTCAAGCAGGAAGGAACTCATGATGTTCGGGGTTGCACTGCTTATTTTGTTCATGATTCTTTTTCTGTCAAGGGGGGTATGGAAGAGCGGCCATAACGGAGGCGAGATTGAGAAGTATACGGTGGGCAAGTTCGTTATGGAGGTAAACCAAGCATCACAACAGGAAGAGAATCCGTTTCCCAGGGGAAAACGGATCCAGCTCTACGGTCCCATTATCCGAATGAATGAAGCAACGGTATATATGAAGAGTGAGGATAAGCTCGTGGAGATCCAATTGTCTTCTAAGACGAGAAGGAATACCGACTTTTCCAAGTTTATCCTGGGCAAGAGTTATAAGCTGGAGACCACGGTCGTAGATGCGGGCGGTGCGGACGATGTTCTTTACCTCAACGAAGGAGAATTTGTCTTGGAAGAGCTTCCTCAAGAGGAAAAAGTGGAAGAAAAGCAGTAGAAAAGGAATGGAACGCAGTTTTCGTTCGGATTCGGGAGAGTTGAAATGACAGAGAAGATACAAAAGTTGATCAAGACCCTTCCGGCGATGCCGGGGGTCTATTTGATGAAGAATGATAGGGATAAGGTCATCTATGTGGGGAAGGCGATTTCTTTAAAGAACAGGGTCAGTCAGTATTTTAGAAAGTCCGGACACACCGATCCCAAGGTAAATGCGATGGTCCGCAATGTCGAGTATTTTGATTATATTGTGACCGATACCGAGATGGAGGCTCTGATTCTTGAGAATAATCTGATTAAGGAGTACGATCCTCCTTATAACATCCTGCTTCGAGATGATAAGACCTATCCCTATATCAAGGTTACGGTCAAGGAGACCTATCCCAGGGTAATCAAGACGAGAAAGATAGCCAAGGATGACAGTCGCTATTTCGGTCCCTATACCAATGTCTTTGCCCTCAACGATATCTTGGACATGTTACAGGAGATTTATCCGATAAGGACGTGTAAGCGGGATATCGAGCGTTCCATAGAAAAAAAGGAAAGACCCTGCCTCAACTACTATATCCATCGTTGTATAGGGCCTTGCACAGGTCATGTTTCTCAAGAAGAATATCGGGAGATGATCGATGAGATCCTTCTGTTTTTGCAGGGTAAGAGTGATGAGGTCATGAAGCTGGTAAAGGAGAAAATGAAGAAGGCGGCAGATGAGCTTCGTTTTGAGGAAGCAGCTCGTCTGAGGGATAAGTTCAAGGCGATCGAGACCCTTCGAGAAACACAGAAGATTGTCTTTGTGACATCGACCAAGCATCAGGACTATATTTCCTATTATGAGGAAAAAGACAATCTAATGATACAACTGTTCTATATTCGAGACGGGAAACTTCTCGGATCGGACAGGTTTTATTATAAAAACTTGGAGCAGAGTGTCGAGGATACATTGGCGTCGTTTATCAAGCAATTTTATATCAATGCAAACTTTATACCCGAAGAGGTGTATATTGAAGAAGAGTTCGAAGATAGGTCTCTTCTGGAAGAACTTCTCAGCAAAAAGAAGGGGAAGAAGGTAAGTTTTCATATCCCTCATCGCGGGGAAAAGCGGAAATTGCTCGACTTGGTACGCAAGAATGCAGAACAGAATTACATCAAGGAGAATAATATTTCGGACCTGAAAAAAAGAAAGGAAATGCAACTCCTCGAAGAACTCCGAGGGTTGTTGAAACTCGAAGATCTGCCCGAGAGGATAGAGGTGTTTGACATCTCCAACATCGCAGGTGTCGATTCCGTAGGAGGTCAGGTGGTCTATCTCAACGGGAAGAAGGCTCCCAAGGAGTATCGAAGATATCGGATCAAAACGGTGGTAGGTCCTGATGACTACGCGTCACTCAAAGAGGTGATCGAACGAAGGGTCGGTCACGGAAATCTTCCGGATCTTTTCCTGATGGATGGAGGAAAGGGCCAGGTGTCGGTTATTCGAAAGACCTTGGATGATTTGGGTGTAGAAGTTCCGGTGTTCGGCTTGTATAAGGACGACAGACACAGGACGAAGGGGATCTGCTCGGAGGAGGAACTCTTTGAGGTCGACAAACGAAGCGAACTTTTCCGCTTTATCACCTCTATTCAAGATGAGGTTCACAGGTTTGCCATCAGTTACCACAGAAGTCTTAGGGAGAAGAATATCTCGAAATCTGAACTTGACAGGATCGAAGGGGTCGGACCCAAGAAGAAGATGATCCTGCTCAAGGAGTTCAAGTCCGTCAAAGAGATCCGTACCAAGACGCAGGAGGAGCTCTCCAAGGTCAAGGGTATCGACAAAAAGACGGCAGCTAACATAGTAAACTATTTTCAAAAGGGAGGAGATCGAGCGTGAATAAGGCGGGGGAACATACCTATATTGTCAGAGATGTCGTTCATTACGATATCCCCTTCAATGAAAAGTTTTTTCGGATTATCAATGCGGCGGAATTTCAGCGTTTAAACCGTATCAAACAGTTAAGTTGTGAATATGTGGTGTTTCCTACTGCGACGCACACGCGGTTTGCACACAGCATAGGCACCTATTATGTGATGCGTAAACTCTTGGAACGTTTAGAGAAGGAGCTTCAAAAGATAGGGCTTGAGGTCACGCAGGAGGAGAGGGATCTGGCTCTGTGCAGTGCATTGCTCCACGATATCGGCCATGGAAGTCTTTCACATACCTTTGAGAGGGTATTTGGTCAGGGATCGCATGAGGAGTGGACGGTCAGGATCTTGGAGAGCGAGGAAACCGAGATCCATAAGGTTCTGGTGGAAGAATTTTCTCAAGATTTCTTGAATCAACTGGTCGGAATTATTTCTAAGAAGGGGGCAATGCAGCAAAACCTTATTTTTTCTTTGATCTCCCAGCTTGTCAGCTCTCAGATCGATGCGGACAGGATGGACTACTTGCTTAGAGATTCATATTTCACGAGTGTTACTAACGGCAACTATGACTTGGAGAGGTTGATTCGCGCCATCGAGATCGACGAACGGGACGGGACCTATACCATCTGTGTCAACGAAAAGTTTATTTCTTCCATAGAGGAATACATCATGGGACGTTTTTATATGCATAGAGAGGTCTACCAACATGCTCTTAAGAGACAGATGGAGGGTATTTTAAGCCGAATTGTTCAGAGGGCGGGGATCTTATATCATTCGGGAGAAGAAATCTACTGTGACAGGGCTCTCTCGAAGCTGCTTAGTGGAGAAGAACTCAGTTTGAAAGAGTATATCAAAATGGATGACAGTACCTTGATGTATCATATTTCCAAGTGGCAGGAGGCAGACGATGAGATCTTAAGCGAATTGAGTACGTCCTTCCTCTACCGTAAGAAGTTCTATAAGAACAAGTTGAGAGCTTCCATAGAGGAAGAAGGTTTTGTGAAGGATAGTATCAACAGGGCCTTGGAAGAGCACGGTCATCCTCGGATCGAGGATTTTTCCAAGGAGTATTTCTACCTTGAGGACAGGATCAACATTAAAATCTATGATAGAGAGAAAGACAATATTTGGGTCAAACAGAAAAACGGCAGTCTTGAAGATGTCAGTATAGCCTCCTTCCTCTTTAATCGGATGAATACGGATGTACAGTACACAAGGTACTTGGAGTTTATCCACTTCGGTCTTTTTGAGAAGAAGTACGGTTTCGATCTCAGAGAGGAGTTGGAGAGATGCAGCGGAGAAAAGATAGCGAGGTAAGAGGGTTCTTCTTATGAGTGAAATAATACTATAAGAGTGAAAAAGAAAATATTCTCCTTCTTGCAGGAAAGATAGGCCTGTGGGAGGGGGATTTTTTGCAGAAAGAATTTGACAAAAATAGGGGTAGGGGGTATAATGAAGAAGGTAGTAAATGAAACTAAATATCAGTTATAAACATTCAGGAGGTATCCTATGAAGGCAAGTATCGAGATTAAAGGAATGAGTTGTGGGCATTGTGTACAGGCTGTTACACAGGCATTGAAATCGGTAGAAGGAGTAAAGTTTGCGGAGGTGGACCTTGCGGAGAACAAGGCGGAAGTGGAGTACGATGAATCCGTCGTCAGCCTGGAGGCATTGCACTCCGCAATCGAAAATGTGGGCTTTGATGTCGTTTAAGAAGAGATAGGGTGAATGTAATGAAGGATAAGGCAATGGAGTTTGATGTCATAGGTATGCACTGTGCAGCCTGTGCAGCGAGGATCGAAAACCGGCTTTCAAAGGAAGAAGGAGTCCAACTTGCCACAGTGAATCTTGCGCTTGAAACATCGAGGGTCGTGATCGAAGAAGATAAGATCTCGGCGCAGAGAGTGATGGAAATTGTTAAGCAGATGGGATTTGAATTTGTGGAGAAGGAGGAGGGAGGATCCGAGACCAACTTGGAGGAGTATAAGGATGATCTTATCAGGCAACAGGAGAAGAAGTTTGTGATATCGCTTATCCTGTCCATCCCTCTGATGTGGACGATGGTGACCCACTTTTCGTTCACCTCGTTTCTTTGGATTCCATCTATTTTTCTAAATCCTTTGTTCCAGTGGTTATTGGCGACACCGATACAGTTTATCATCGGACGTCAGTTCTATGAAGGGGCCTACCTTTCTTTGAAGAACAAGAGCAGCAATATGGATGTGTTGGTCGCTCTGGGAACATCGGCGGCATATTTTTACAGTGTCTACTTGACGATTCAGTATTACAGACATGTGATCCACCATCCTCACCTTTACTTTGAAACGTCAGCGATGTTGATCACCTTAATCCTGCTGGGCAAACTCTTGGAGCAGAAGGCCAAGGGAAGAACCTCCGAAGCAATCAAAAAGCTCGCCGGACTACAGATGAGGGTTGCTGTGGTGGAGAGGGATGCACAGATCTGTGAGATCGATATCGACGATGTTCGCGTAGGAGATATCGTTCATATCAAACCCGGAGAAAAGGTGCCTCTCGACGGAGTCGTAGTGTTCGGCTCCTCTTCTATAGATGAGTCGATGCTCAGCGGAGAGCCTCTGCCGGTCGATAAAAAAACAGGCGACAGGGTAATTGGAGCGACCATCAACCTCAACGGTTTTTTGAAGGTGGAGGTAGACAGGGAACAAAAAGATACCGTGTTGTCTCAAATCATCGAGATGGTAAAGCAGGCACAGAACTCAAAGGCTCCCATCCAGAGGGTGGCGGACAAGATATCGAGTTATTTTGTACCCTTTGTCGTAGCGGTATCGGTCATCACCTTTTTGGTGTGGTATTTTATTGCCGATTTCGGCAACTTTGCACGGGCCTTGGAGAATATGATAGCGGTCTTGGTGATCGCCTGCCCCTGCTCTCTGGGATTGGCAACACCGACGGCCATCATGGCGGGTTCCGGTCGTGCCGCGGAATACGGAGTTTTGTTCAAGGGCGGGGAACATCTCGAAAATGCACATAGGGCCGATACCGTAGTCTTGGATAAGACGGGTACCATCACAAAGGGCAAGCCCGAGTTGACGGATATCGTGATCGACGGTATGGAAGAAGATGAACTTCTCCGACTTGTATTTAATAGCGAAAAAATGTCCGAGCATCCCTTGGCGCATGCAGTTGTGAAAGGACTTCTTGAGAAAGGGGAGATCGAAACGGTCGAGCCTGGTTTTTTTGAAAATAGGACAGGACGGGGGATCGTCGCTGAAGTCGAAGGAAGACGAGTTGTGATAGGAAACCGTCGCCTTATGCAGGAGGAAGAAATCGAACTTCCTCAAAACCACGGTATAGAAGAGTTTGAGAAGCAAGGTAAGACTGTAATGATGGCTGCCGTTGACAGAGGAGTGCATGCAGTTATCGCAGTGGCGGACACCTTGAAAGAAACCTCTGTGTCCGGCGTGAACAAACTCAAGGACATGGGCATTGAGGTCGTTATGATGACGGGAGACAATGAAGGGACTGCCAAACTTATCGGGAAACAGGTAGGCATCGACAAAGTCTTTGCTGAAATGACACCGGAAAAGAAGGCGGAAGAAGTGCAGAAACTTCGTGCTCAGAACAGGAAGGTTGCAATGGTGGGCGACGGTATTAACGACGCTCCCTCTCTTGCAGTTGCCGATGTCAGTATGGCGATCGGAACAGGTACCGATATCGCCATGGAAACTGCCGACATCACCTTGATGAGGGGGGACCTGGAATCCATCTATGATGCACTTCAGATGAGCAGACTGACGATGAGGATCATCAAGCAGAATCTTTTTTGGGCTTTGGGCTACAATGTCATAGGGATTCCGATTGCAGCCTTCGGATTTTTGGCACCTTGGGTAGCGGGGGCTGCCATGGCCTTCAGTTCGGTGTCTGTGGTAACAAATTCACTTAGACTGCAAAGGAAGCAACTGTGATGAAGAAACCGGAAGGCGATCTGAAGCAAAAGTCCGTTCCCAAGTCGGAAGACGAGATTAAGCTCCTGATCAACCGTCTTAAGAGGATCGAAGGGCAGATAAGAGGAATCCAAAATATGGTAACGGAGGACAGATATTGTATTGATATCCTTACCCAGATCTCCTCGGTGATATCTGCCTTGGAAAACGTCAATCTTCTTCTTTTGGAAAGGCATACCAAGAAGTGTATGAAACAGGCCTACCGAAACGACAGGGAGGATGAGGCTGTAGAAGAACTGATGGATGTGATAAAGAGGATGATAAAGTAGAAAAAGCCTTGGAGGTCTTTGTGGAGATCTCCAAGGCTTTTGAATTGTCGGGGTATTCTTTGCAGTATTACATGCGATCCGATACAACGTTTGAACCTTAAGCTCTATATGACCGGTATCTTATTCAGTATAGAAATGTACTGTAGCTGTGTGCCGTCGCGACAGGATGTTTCTATCTGTTTAGTCTCCTCATACTATTTTTCAATAGAAGTGTGGATATATCTATTCTTCGATGACGAAAAACTATGTTGTCTTCTACGGGTCACAGATTGTTTATATCCACTATTCAAAAGAACAGCAGTATTATACCATGATCCATTCAAATTGTCCGGTCGTGCAGCTTGAGCTTTATGATCTCTCGAAATACTTCCGGTGGATATATCTTTTGTTTTGTTCGCATTTTAAACGAGAATAGTATTAGTCGGTGATCATATCTGTTTGACAGTCTATATCTTCTGTTTGGGAATATAGACAAATTTACAGACAGCTCTTTTTTGCGGTCTAAGGATTTGCCAAGCGAAACTCGGGAGAGGTAAGTTCAAAGACACTTTTGAGGTTCTCCGAGAGGTAGACGGAACCGTCTTTTTTGATAAAGACCGCTTCGGCTTTTTTTGAAGCGTTGATATAGGCGAGGCCTTTTTCCAAGCCTAAGGTAAACATTGTTGTCGAGAGAGCGTCGGCCTCCATGGAGGACTTGGCGATAATCGTGACCGATACCAACTCGTTATCGACAGGTCTTCCGTCTTTGGGGCTCAAAATGTGATGGTAGACCTTTCCCTCCTGCTCAAAATATCTCTGATAGATCCCTGAGGTGACAACGGCAGTTCCTTCGTTCACCTTAACGGTGGCTATGGCTCTTTCTTGAGAGGTGGTTGGATCTTGGATCCCGATGTTCCAAGGAGAAGAGTCCTCCTTTGCACCGTGAACAAATACGTTTCCTCCAAGGTTGATAAGGGCTCTCTTCACCCCTTCTTCTATGAAATAGTCCGCTACCGCATCGGCCGCGTAGCCTTTTGCAATCCCGCCCAGGTCGAGTTTCATTCCTTCGCGTTTGAGAAAGACGGAGGAGGAACTCTCATCAAGTTTGATATCGCTCCAAGAGATCTTGGAAAGTGCGTTCCGGATCTTGTCTTCGGAAGGTACGGAAGGATGCTCGGAGTTGATATTCCATACATCTGCCAGAGGAGCAATCGAAACATCGAAATTCCCATCGCTTTCCCGAGAGTATTCCAAGGCGGTTCGGATAACACGGAAGGTAGGTTCGGATACGACAACGGCCTTCTTTCCCGCTTCGGAGTTTACAAGGGAGATCTCGCTTGTCTCTATGGTATTGCTCATCTCAGCTTCGACCTCCTTTAAGATCTCAAAGGCACGACTTATGCGCGCTTCGTCGGTCTCGTATAGGGTGATCGTGCATAGGGTGTCCATAACAAACTCCGAGTGTGAAGAAGGCGTATCTTTTTTTGCACAGCCGGATAAAAGCAAAGTGAGACAGATGAAAATCATCATTAGTGTTTTTTTATACATAAGGTTCCTCCTGAATGCTGATGTTATTCCCTGTTGTATCGACGTTGTGTAGTTGAACTCTGAAAACGCTCGAGTGTTTGTCGGCGATCATACAGGTTCTGATCCCATACCGTTCGATCAGGAAACAGTATAGGGTTGAAATCAATAAGTAGTTTAGGAAACACCTCACAAAACGAGATCTTTCTTTTGCTATTGTTTTATAAAGTGTGAAAATCTTGTAAAATAAATACGTTGAAGAATTGTATTCTTTTGTATAATACTATTCTTCGATAGAAGTATGGTTATATCTGTTTTGCAACCACGAAAATTCGTTTTTTCTTCTATGGAGTGCAAATCGTTGATATCCATTATTCAAAGGAATAGTAGTATAAAACGGGTTTCGTTCTATTTTTTTTGAATTATGCGGTATTTTCTCAAAGTTGAAATCAATAAATAGGTTATAGCATAAAGGAGAGGATTTATCAATTGGATCAGAGAAAGAAAAAATAGAAAAAAGTCAAAAAATAAGTTACAATACAAATTAGGGATTCGGAGAAATCATAGGAACAGACATAGACTTTTCCCGAAAAAAATTGTGAGATCAAAGACGGTTTTGGCAGATGGAAGAGAAAGAATGTAGTATGGAATTGAGCCGAACGACATCACCTGTATAAACCGTGCAAAGAGAAAAACGGTGTGGATGCGGATTTCTTACAGACAATGTAAGCAGATTATAATACTAAGAGGGCACTTATGAACATTATTTTGGAGATTCAATACTTGGGAGAACGTTATGCCGGATGGCAGAAGCAGAAAAATGCACCTTCCATACAGGAAGAGATCGAAGAGGCGATCTTTAAGACGACGGGAAGAAACGTGGAGCTGATAGGTTCCGGAAGGACCGACAGCGGGGTTCATGCCTTGGCTCAGATTGCCAACTTTCATATCGAAACAAAGCTGGAAGCGCCGAGATTCAAGAATGCTTTGAACTACTATCTCCCATGGGATATCAGGATCATGAGGAGCAGCAGGTGTAGGGAGGACTTTCATGCACGATTTTGTGCTAAGAGGAAAACCTATTGTTACCGCATCAACACCAATTCGGTGGAATCTCCAATGGAAAAGGGCAGAGTTTACTTTATCGGAAGGAAGCTCAATGTTGCGGCGATGAAGCTTGCCGCTTCAAAATTTGAGGGAACTCATGACTTCGAGGCCTTTCGCAGTGAAGGCTCTTCCGCATTGACGACGGTAAGGACCATCTACAACTGTGAGATAAGTGAGCGGAAGGGAATAGTTGAATTGAGGATAAGCGGAAACGGATTTTTATACAATATGGTTCGGATCATTGCAGGAACTCTTGTAGAAATCGGGAAGGGGAAAGAGATCGATATCGACGAGCTGCTGCATGTGCCCGACAGAAAAAAGGCGGGGCATACGGCTCCTGCACACGCTCTTTTTTTGGAGAGGGTGGATTATGGAGAAGAGAAACTCTTCGCAGAGTAGGGATTGACGGTATTGTTTGTTTGAAGAACGGAATGGGTGTAACGACGTATCTCCGGCTCGCCTTATGTTGTTATATTCATGTTATGGTGCAGACATACGGATAACACACTCAACAACGGTTCGAATATCAACGTGTTAAAGTGAAGGTCTTTCTACAAATTACAAAAAATATTTTAAGAGAAATCTTGCACAAAGGAAAACTCTTGATTTTGTTACAAGTCAATGAAATATAGAAATTTGTCAAATCAATATTTTCAACAATCTCATCCTTCGTACAAAGTTGATGTTATGCTGACTTTTTGAATTTTGCACCATCCCCCTAAAATCTTA
This sequence comes from Filifactor villosus, assembly GCF_042652965.1. Classification (NCBI taxonomy): domain Bacteria; kingdom Bacillati; phylum Bacillota; class Clostridia; order Peptostreptococcales; family Filifactoraceae; genus Filifactor; species Filifactor villosus. The sequence goes on along the minus strand of NZ_JBHSHL010000007.1, from coordinate 16,431 downwards.
AAACGCTTCAAGTAGGAAAAGCAAAGGAACGAAGGTCCTTGCCTGATGTTGTTTGCACAAGGATAAGGGGCAAAGGCTTGAGAATAGATCGCAACACTTATAAACACGGAAATTTTTGTTAAGAAATCAATTTATACGGTTGACAGAAAAAACAGCAGGTGGTAAAATTCATTAGTACGTGTTAATATATTTGTCCACCAGCCCCGGACTTTATTCATACACAACCATAATGAAAATTATATTTGAGGAGGATAAGAATGAAGTCTTATATTTCTAAGCCGTCTGAGGTTACAAGAAATTGGTATCTTGTAGATGCAGAAGGAAAAACATTGGGAAGACTCTGCACAGAAATAGCAATTTTATTAAGAGGAAAACATAAGCCTACATTTACACCCCACGTTGACGGTGGAGATTATGTAGTCGTAGTAAACGCCGAAAAAGTAAGATTAACAGGGAAGAAAACAAGCCAAAAGGTGTATAGACATCATACAGGTTACTTTGGTGGATTGAAAGAAGTTTCCTTCAAAGATATGTTACAGAAGAAACCGGAAGAGATTGTTCGCCATGCAGTGTACGGAATGCTTTCCAAAAATAAATTGAGAGCACCTATGATGAAGAGATTAAAGATCTATGTAGGACCGGAACACAAGCACGAAGCACAACAATTGAAACCGATGGACATATAAGAAGGGAGGATACACATGGCTAAAGTACAATATTTTGGAACAGGAAGAAGAAAGAGTTCGGTTGCCAGAGTAAGACTTATTCCGGGAGAGGGTGTTGTAACCATCAACGGAAGAACTCTTGATGACTATTTCGGATATGAGACATTGAAAAGAGAAGTAACAAGACCTTTGACGATCACGGATACACTTGGAAAATATGATGTAGTCGTTAAAGTAGAAGGTGGAGGTTTCACGGGACAAGCCGGAGCGATTCGCCACGGTATTTCACGTGCCCTGTTGGAAGTGGATGCGGAGTTAAGACCTCTGCTCAAAAAAGCAGGCTTCCTCACCAGAGATCCGAGAATGAAAGAAAGAAAGAAATACGGATTGAAGGCTGCAAGAAGAGCACCTCAATTCTCCAAACGTTAGTATTACAATCACAGAGCTGTCGGAAATTTATTTTCGGCAGCTTTTTTGTTCAAACTATATCTCCCTTATACCACTCTTCGCCTGACATTTTTTATCGGGTTTTCACATTATCGCTCCGGTTCTAAAAAACAGAGAGTTTTATAAAATTCTTCGATAGAAGTATGCTTATATCCATCTCGATCATCAAAATCAATTATTTCAGCTCTTAAAAAGGCAAAATTACCGATATCTGTCGTTTCAATGAATAGCAGAGTTTGATAGAAGTGCGGTGATATCTATTCTGCGGCGATGAAACTCACTTTCTCTCGTGTGGAGCAAAATCTTCGACATCAACAATGCAATCCATCCGGTACGAGTGAATAAAGAAGTACCTTGCATTTTCCGTCAATAAATGGGATACTTATACAAATAGAAAATGAAGAATCCCGTTTAATCCATTGTGATATTTTCAGCAGAAGAAGAAGGATGTTTGTAAGCATGAAAACAGCCGGCTTTAAAAGTTTATCTTAAGTTTAACGAACTTGGCACAGAACTTGCATATAGTATAAGTGTCAAGGAAAAGGAGGAGTAGAGATGAGACAAATTACCATTCTTTCCATTGATGAGGACTCTTCGCAGTTTTATAAACGCCAGCTTCGTTCCATCTTCAAGGATATTGCTGTAGATTATAGGAACCTTGAGATGGAGCCGATTCCGCCCATCTATCATACAGACCTCATCCTCTATACGGATCCCGAGATCATCAACCTTCTGATCGGAAAGATCAAGTGTGATGTACCGCAGTTGATGATGAAGAGGACGATAAGCAGGGCGGCACTAAAGGAGATCAATCGGATCGAACCGGACAGTGACGTGTTGGTGGTGAATATCAATGAATTTATGGCAAATGAAACCATGGCTCTGATCTACCAGTTGGGAAAGACGGACATCTTTATGGAACCGTATTTTCCCGGGAAGGTGCTGAGTAAGCAGGAATATACCTACGTCATTCACATTGCACCGGATGTCTTTGAGTTTGCCGCGGATATTCGCGGCAGGGCGATTGTTACGGGACATAGACTTTTGGACATATCCAACGTTCTCGATATCATCTACATCCTAAACATTGAGGAGAAGACGGCACAGTCGATTATATGGGAGATGATGAATCGGGTACCCACCTGTTGGTATGGGATCAATTATTCCATAAAATCCAAGTTTGTATCGGAGGTACAGTTGGATTATGTTCTGGATGACTTTGACTCCGGAGTACTTATTTTAGACAAAAATTTTGATATCAATACCTGTAACAATGCGTTTTGCAAACTGATAGGAGTAAGCAAGAAAAAGCTTCTACACCACAATTTCTATGAGGTCTTTCGTCTTGAAGAAAAGTTCATGAATCTGGCGGACAAGGAGCAGGTCCGTGAAGAGTTGGTAAGTGTCAACGGGACGGACTGTTTCGTCAGTGTCAGAACCATCCATCATAAGGAGGATAACTATGGAAAAATGGTTTTGCTCAAACCTTACTTTGATGTGGTCGAGTTGTTCAACAAGTCCAATAAGATCGTAAAGAGCGGTTACTTTTCGAAGTATTGCTTTGAGAGTATCCTTGGGCAATCGCAGGTAATTCGTAGAACCAAGCGTATGGCTCTCAAATTTTCCTTGACGGATGAGCCGGTTTTGATACTCGGAGATACAGGGACGGGCAAAGAACTTTTCGCCGGAGCGATCCACAATGCCTCTCGAAGAAGGAAGGAGGCGTTTATCGCAGTCAATTGCTCGACCTTGTCCAAGACTCTTCTGGAATCGGAGTTGTTCGGTTATGAAGAAGGAGCTTTTACGGGAGCAAAGAAAGGAGGGAAGATCGGCTTATTGGAGCGCGCCAGTGGAGGGACCATTTTTCTCGATGAGATCGGAGACCTTCCGATGGAGTTGCAACCCAGGCTTCTAAGAGCGCTCGAGGAGCAGAGCATTATGAGAGTTGGGGGAGATAAACTCATTCGGATCAACACCAGAGTTTTGGCTGCGACGAACAGGGACATCCTTCAGATGGTCAAAGAATCGAAGTTTCGCCGTGATCTTCTGTATCGCCTCAATGTGTTTGAACTCCATTTGCCCTCTTTGGAGGAGAGAGTCGAGGACATCCCTGTGATCTTACGCTACTGGATGGATGATCAAAATATCGAAAGAAAGTTCTGCAAGGGATTTCGCATTTTTTGTGAGAACTACAGTTGGGACGGAAACATCAGGGAACTCAAGAATATGTTCAGTTACATTGAGGTAATGACTGTGAGGGAAGTGGGGTTTCACTCCCTGCCTCAATATCTTCACAGGAGGGAGTATTTTGATGAAGAACAGCTGAAGTATCTTGTTCTGGCCCTGATGTGCGCACTGGAACAGGTCGGTATCCCTTCGGGAAGGCGTACCCTTGAGAAGTTGTTCTCGGACATTTACTTTAAGATCTCGGAAGTGGAGATCAGGTCGATTTTGGGAGAGCTGAACGACAGGGAGCTGGTACGAATCAGGAACGGAAGGAGCGGGAGTGAGGTTACAGCTCTTGGAAGAGAGTTGCTCTTGAAGGAGGAGTTTTTCTTTGATATCGAGGAAAACGAACTGATAACAAAAGTAAAAGAAACAGTGGGGAAGGAACTATGAAAAACAGAGTGGAAGTAGAGCGGGTGTTGGAGCAGGCAATCAGGAACAGCGAGGCGTATAAAGATGTGGGAAAACTCGCGGACTATATTCCGGAGCTTGCCAATGTGGAACCCGACAATTTTGGAATTGCGCTTGTCGATGTGGATGGAGAGATCATTGTCAAGGGGGATGATGAGATTGTTTTTTCGATCCAGAGTATATCGAAGGTCATCGACCTGATCATGGCCTTGGAAGACGTGGGAAGAGAGGAGGTCTTTTCCAAGGTGGGCATGGAGCCGACGGAATACAAGTTCAACTCCATTCGCCCCATCAGCGACAAGGCGGCAAATCCTTTGATCAATGCCGGAGCCATCAGTACCTGCTCTCTTATCCGGGGATCTTCGACACAGGAGAAATTCGACCGGGTAATTGAGAAGATCGGGAGTTTGAGCAATAGTGAAGATGTACGTTTTTTGGAACACATCTTCCTCTCCGAGATGGAGACGACGGATATCAATCGATCCATCAGCTACTATCTAAAGAGCATCGGGATCATCGATAACGATGCGGAAGAGGTCTTGGAGTTGTATGTCAGGAACTGTTCCATCGGTCTGAATGTCAAACAGCTTGCACATATAGCGGCGGTGTTGGCAAATGGAGGAAGATCTTTGGACGGGAAGGAGCAGCTTGTGGACAAGGAGGTTGTCAAAATCACCTTGGCACTTATGGCAGCCTGCGGAATGTATGAGGAGAGCGGACAGTATTTGGTGGAGGTCGGTTTTCCCTCCAAGAGTGGAGTTGGAGGTGCCATCATCGGCATTGTACCCGGAAAATGCGGGATCTGTACTTATTCTCCGAGGCTCGATCGTTCGGGAAACAGCGTGAGAGGTCTTAAAGTGTTGGAAGAAATTTCGAAGACATTGAATTTAAACATATTTATTTAGGAGGTTCTTAGAATGGAAAAATTTGCGAGTTGGACGGGTTTTTTTAACGATACGATATATACATGGATCCTGATTCCTCTGTTGCTGATTGTGGGAGTTTTATACACCGTTCAGTTAAAATGTGGTCAGTTTACACATCTGAAGCACGTTTTGAAGCTGTTGACCGAACCTGCAAAAGAGCAGCAAAATGGTGAAAAGGGGATTTCGCCGTTCAAGGCGTTTACCATCTCCGCGGCGTCTCATATCGGTACGGGAAACATCGTAGGGGTTGCCGGAGCCATTGCTGCCGGAGGACCGGGTGCCGTGTTCTGGATGTGGGTCATTGCTTTGATAGGAGGGGCATCTTCTTTTGTGGAGAATACTCTCGGACAGATTTTTAAGGAGAAAAATTCGGATGGAACTTTTCGGGGAGGTCCCGCCTACTATATGACCCATGCATTGGGGCTGCCTAAGTTGGGTATCGTTTTCTCCATCGTTATTTCCGTTGTATACGGATTCATGTTTAACTCTATTCAGGCGAACACCATCGCCTCTGCGTTTTCAAATTCTTATGGAGTCAAAGAGTATGTTGTAGGGGCGGTTTTGATTGTGGTTGTAGCCCTTGTTATCTTCGGAGGAGTAAGAAGGATTGCCGATGTCACATCCCTGCTCGTACCGTTTATGGCGATTGCCTATATGGGGCTTGCCCTTCTCATCATCTTTAAGAATATTACCCTGGTTCCTTCGATGTTTGCTATCATCTTCCGATCGGCGTTCAGCCTGCAGGCGGTAGCGGGAGGAACTTTGGGGGCCGCTATTTTGAACGGAGTTCGTCGAGGCCTTTTCTCCAATGAGGCTGGAATGGGAGCAGTACCGAACGCGTCTTCGACCGCGGATGTTACCCACCCTGCAAAACAAGGTTTGATTCAGGCTCTCGGTGTATATATGGATACCATTCTCGTTTGCTCGGCAACGGCGTTTATTATTATTTTGGCGGGGCAGGAAGTATACATGGATCCGAACTTAAAAGGAATTGCCATCACGCAGACCGCATTGGCACATGAGGTAGGCCCGTGGGCACACACCTTCCTTACATTCTGTGTGTTGATGTTTGCATTCTCTTCTGTAATCGGAAACTATTACTACGGAGAAAACAACATCCAGCATTTGGGCTGGGGAAAAACGGCATTGAACTTCTATAGAGTTCTTGTATTGGGTATGGTTTTTGTGGGTTGTGTTGCAGATTTCTCCATCGTTTGGGATACCGGAGATATCTTTATGGGAATTATGGCGACCATTAACCTCGTCGTACTGATTAAGCTGGGCAAAATTGCGATAGAAGCGTATCAGGATTATTTCTCCCAATTAAAGTCGGGCAAAGAGCCGGAGTTTCATATTTCCAACCTCAAGACCTTGAAAGGTCTGGAAGATAAGATCGGTTGCTGGAAGAAGTAATCGTCTCGGAATGGATATCGCGAACAGTATTATACCGTTCTCTGTTTGAAATGTAGGGCATACAGACTTACCGTTGCCGAAAAACAGCTTGGATAATGAGAGTATTCAAAGCATCCAACCTGACATTTTAATTAGGGAGATAACGCATAATTCGAAAAAACGGCATAAAACCAATTTCATACGAAGGATAAAATTCTTGAAAATATTGATATAACAAACTTCTATGCTTTATAAAACCGGAGGAAAATCAGAAGCTTGCCTTTGTGCACTGTTTCCTTAGATAACAGTATTATATCTTTGTCGGCACGGCCTGAGGATCGCAGGAAGGGGGCAGGAAGCAAGTTTTGTTCAGACGATATCCTGTGGTTTTATCAGGAAGTGGGGTCGTAAAGGCGGGGGAATTCCTTTTGGAAACCTCCGCCTTTTATTTGCTCTTTCGTCTTATCTTGTGATAGACTGATGACAGGTATCTGTATCTTATACTATTCTTCCTTTGAGTTGTGGATATAAACAATCTGTGACCATAGAAGATGAAGAGGTTTTTCGCAGGTTGAAAAAAACGGATATATCCATACTTCTATTGGAGAATAGTATTACGGAATTTTATACTTCTATTTATTTGAGTTGTTGATCTCGATAATTCAAAACGGGTAACAGTATGAATTGTCGAGGGTGTAGACAATAGAGGCGGAGGAGATATAAATCGGATGACAGGACGACATATCGATCGCTCCATCATAGCTTTAAGATAGAAGAGGGACAATGACTTAGCGGATGTAAGGGATATCAATCGTAAACATATTGCGGCAGAGAACGGTATAATCAGGAAATGCTCTTGGATGAAACGGAGGGATAAGGGATGAGCTTAAAGAGACAGAAGGAGTTTTTTTTATCGGGAAAAACTCTGGATCTTCGATGGAGAAAACGGCAGTTGCGCAGGCTTCTGATGGCGATAGAATTATATGAGCCGAGGTTGTATGAAGCCTTTTATCAAGACTTGCAAAAAAGCGAATTCGAGGCCTTTATTACGGAGGTCGGGGTGAGCAAACGAAGCATCCGCAGTGCACTGAAAAATTTGGACGGATGGGCGAAGCCAAAGAGGGAACGCACTCCTTTAACGCTTTTCGGAAGTTGTGCTTACACGGTCTACGAACCTTACGGGTGCGTGTTGATCATAGGACCTTTCAACTACCCTTTTTTGACGGTGATAGAGCCCCTCGTGGGAGCAATGATGGCAGGAAACACCGTGGTGATCAAACCTTCGGAGCAAACTCCCAAGGTGAGTGAAGTGATGTATGAGATGCTGAGTTTCGTCTTTGAACCGGACTATATTGAAGTAGTGCTCGGAGAGGTCGATGTGACAAAGAGACTTTTGGAAGAGGATTTCGATTTGATCTTTTTTACGGGCAGTTCACGGGTAGGACGATTGATTATGGAGAAAGCGGCAAAACATCTGACTCCCGTTATTCTTGAATTGGGAGGAAAAAGTCCCGCCATCGTGTTGGAAGATGCACAGGTCAAACTGGCGGCGAAAAGGATTGTTTGGGGCAGACTTCTCAATGCGGGACAAACTTGTATCGCTCCTGATTACTGCCTTGTGTATGAACCGTTAAAACAGCGTTTGATCAAGGAGATGATTCGTGAGATCAAAGTCCTCTATGGTGATGATGCACAACTTTCGCCTGATTATCCCCGAATCGTGAACACTCATCATGTAAAGAGACTCGAAAAGATGATCGAGGCGCATCGGGAAGATATTGTCTACGGAGGTCGAATTGAAGGAAGATATGTGGAGCCGACTTTATTGGATTTGAACTCCGCCGAGGGTGTTGCGATGGAAGAAGAGATCTTCGGCCCCGTTCTTCCTCTCATCGGTTTTAAGTCATTGGAAGAAGTTTACAATATAGTGCAGTCTTATCCGAAGCCTTTGGCCCTTTATGTATTTGGAAGGGATAACACTGAAATTCAAAGCATTTTGGCGAGGATTTCTTCGGGGGGAGCCATGATCAATGATGTGATCCTGCATGTGGCCAATGAACATCTCCCCTTCGGAGGAGTATCTCATTCGGGGATGGGATCCTATCATGGGAAGTACAGTATGGAAGCGTTTTCGCATAAAAAAGCCGTTGTAAAGACCGTGCTGCATACCTCTGAGCTTGTGCTCAAGCCGCCTTACAGCAAGACGAAGCTTTCTCTTCTCAAAAAATTTCTGCATTAAATTCTCGTGTTTTTGTTGGAAGGGATTGTAGTGATTGATGTTCCCGTGCTTTTGTGGAGGGGGTAGGGAAGAGAGATACGGAGACTTTAGAGCTTTCGGTTACATCAACAGGCTTAACGGAGAACATCACGTCGCTTTGATCAAGGGAGATATCTCCAAGGGAGAGAACGTACTGTGCCGTGTTCACTCCGAATGTCTTACCGGAGATGCCTTCGGTTCTTTAAGATGTGATTGCGGACAACAGTTTGCAGCTGCGATGAAGAGAATTGAGGAAGAGGGAAGAGGGATTTTGCTGTATATGCGTCAAGAAGGAAGGGGTATCGGTCTGATCAACAAACTCAAGGCCTATGAACTGCAGGACAGAGGAAGAGATACCTTGGAGGCTAACTTGGAGCTTGGCTTTCCCGGAGATATGAGGAGACAAAAGATGAAGGTCTATGAAGGAAAGTTTTTATCTAAAGGAGTAAAAATAGGTATCGTAGTTGCGCGATTCAATGAGTTTATCACATCTAAGCTTTTGGGAGGTGCTATGGATGCTCTCAAGCGTCATGAGGTGGGAGAAGAGGACATCGATGTCGCTTGGGTACCGGGAGCCTTTGAGATCCCGCTTATCGCGTCTAAGATGGCAAAAAGCGGAAAATACGATGCGGTCATTTGTTTGGGGACCGTAATTCGCGGAAGTACGAGCCACTACGACTATGTATGCAACGAAGTCTCGAAGGGGATCGCACAGGTTTCCTTAGAAACGGGTCTTCCGGTGATGTTCGGGGTGTTGACAACGGAAAACATCGAGCAGGCGATCGAGAGAGCGGGAACAAAGGCGGGAAACAAAGGCTTTGATTGTGCGGTCGGAGCCATTGAGATGATAAATCTGATAAGAGAGATGGAGGATTTGAAGTAGTTTTTCAAGCCTAAGATTTAGGGAAACGTCGCATAGTCAAACATAGAAGAAAAATGAGTCGTGTCCGATAAGGGATGTTTGAGTTTTTGAAAGTTTAAATAGAACTATTTTTCTTTTATGAAGATAAGTTATAGCATTCGGATAAATAAAGGGGTGTTTTTTTTGCAGAGTTTCCCTAAAAATTTGAGGGTTATTGAAAAAATCTTCCGTGTTTATGAAAGCAGGGGTTTGATCTGAATACAAAGGCTTTGTTTTTTTCTTGAATTTTATATCCATTACTGATACAATGGGTTCAATTGTAGTTGTATCAAAAAATAATAGTTACATACAAAGGAAGTGTAGTAATGAGAAACCTGACGTTGATGACGGACCTTTATCAATTGACAATGATGAATGGATATTACAAGGATAATAGCCATGAAGACATCATGGTCTTCGATATTTTTTTCCGAAACAACCCGAGCAAGGGAGGATATACGCTGATTTGCGGTATTGATGAGATCATCGACTATATTGAGAACCTCCATCTTACACAGGAAGACATCGAGTATTTACACAGTTTGGATATATTTGACGAAGGATTTTTAGACTATCTGAAGAACTTCCGTTTTACGGGCGAGATTTATGCGGTGGAGCAGGGTAGCGTGATGTTTCCCTATGAGCCGATCTTGAGGGTAAAAGCAAAGGCGATCGAGGCCCAGTTTATTGAGACTGCAATGTTGTGTATCTTGAATTTCCAGTCTCTGATTGCGACCAAGGCCTCAAGGATCTGTCAAGTCGCCAAAGACGATATCGTGATGGAATTCGGTCTGCGTCGTGCACAGGGCCCGGATGCAGGGATCTACGGGGCAAAGGCTGCTATCGTAGGAGGTTGTCAAGGGACCTCTAATGTCCTGGCGGGCAAGATGTTTGATGTTCCTGTAATGGGAACCCATGCTCACAGCTGGATCCAGAAGTTCGATTCGGAGCTGGAGGCTTTTCGATCCTATGCGAGGACCTACCCGACCAAGACGATACTGCTGATCGACACCTACGACACCCTTGCAAGCGGTCTTCCCAATGCAATTACCGTATTCCGTGAGATGAGGCAGAAGGGCTATGAGCCTCTTGGGGTAAGAATCGATTCGGGAGACTTGGAGTATCTGTCCAAGGAAGTCCGACAACGGTTGGATGAAGCAGGGTTTCCAAATGTTAAAATCACGGCATCCAACGACTTGGACGAGTACACCTTGATGGATCTCAAGCTCCAGGGAGCCAAAATCGATTCCTGGGGAATAGGAACAAGGTTGATTACTTCGAGTGACTGCCCGTCTCTTGGGGGAGTGTATAAGCTTGCCGCTGTCCTCAAGAATGGGGAATATGAACCGAAAATCAAAATCTCCGAATCTCCGGAAAAAATAACCAATCCCGGATACAAGCAGGTCGTTCGTATCTATAACAAGAACAACGATAAGGCGGAGGCGGATCTGATTATGATGGACGGAGAAAAGATTGATACCTCCAAGCCTCTGACCATTTTTCATCCGATCTATACATGGAAGGTACGAACATATAAGGATTATTATATCAAAGAACTTCTCCAACCTTTGTTTATAGACGGGAAATGCGTAAGGGAGAAAAAAACAGTCAAAGAGTACAGGGAATATGCCTTTAAGGAAAAGGCCTCCCTCTGGCCTCAGTATTTGAGACTAAGCAATCCGGAACCCTACAAGGTGGATTTGTCACAAGAACTGTACGATGTCAAGCATAAGTTGATCAAAGAAAAAAGAAATTCAAAAGAAGAGCAATAAGGGAGAAAGAGGGACGAAGCATAAGGCTTGTCCCTCTTTTGACGGATACTGTTCTTTGAACACGGTAATTTTGTGTAATGTTATTATTCTTTTGAGTTGTGGACATAAACGATCTGTGAGCCATAGAAGATAAACCAACTTTTCGTGATTTGAAAAACAGATATATCCACACTTCTATTGGAGAATAGTATAATACTATTATATCTTAAAGTTGTCCGGTCGAGAGGTTTGAACCCTACAATTACTCAAAACGTTTCCGGCAAATACATATTCTGTTTATCTGACATTTTAAACAGAAAACAGTGTAATACTACTTTTCGTTAAAATTAACAGGTTGAATACTTTGAATCGTCATCCTCCGACTTGGATATGCCCCGTTATAGTACGAACTTCTGTATGAATTTCTAAACAAGGCCAAACCCCTTTCCTTCTCTTGATCATCCTCTTATCTTTGCATCTATCTCCGGAGTTAAGAAGATTGCACACAGATTTTTATCTCATATCTGTGGAAGTTCCCGTCAGCTCCTTGATATAGCTTTCCACCTTATCGGGTCCGTAGGTGAGAGAATTACATTCGAACTTGTTGGGAGTCCAGGTTTTGTGAAAACCTCTTTCATCCCTCATTCGTATCTCTTCCGAAGTCAAGTTGATATAGCGGTTTCTAAGTTTTTTGTAGCCGTATTCCTTGTTGGGTCTTCCGGTATCGCTCTCATAGGGATCCTCCCAAGTAACATCGACATGGTAGTAGTTGCCGTCATCGAGTTTTATGATGTTCCAGGCGTGGTCTCCGTTACTGACGATATGCGCTTCCAGACCGCAGCGAGTTGCGAGCAGGTAGAAGGTGTGGGCATATCCTTGACAGACAGCCTCTTTCTTGACCAGAGCACCGTAGGCGGTAGCATCGTCATCGCTTATCGTATCGGTATTGTAGCGGTCGATCGCATAGTCGATGTTCTCAAGCATATATCGTATGATCTCCATCTCCCGCTTGAATCTCCAGTCGGGTTCGGTGGGCGGGAACTGCTTTTGAATACGCTCCAGGTAGAACTTTCTCACAACACTGTTCGCCGATTGAACCTTTTGTTTCAGTGCTTCCGATTGGTGCTGAACGATCTTGTAGCCGGTAACCTTTCCCTTGCTGTTCATGGTATAGTGGATCTTGATCTGAGTCCCGTATACAAAATTGGGTGAAGAATAGATCTTGTCGAGTTCGGTCTTGATTTCTTTGTCAAAATACTTGAACTTTGAATTTGATGCCAGAGACGGTGCGACTGCTGTTTGAACAAACATCAGCGTCAACAGGACAAAGGGTATCAGTTTCTTTTTCATAAGCTCCTCCTTTATAGTGATTGTAATAGTATAAGACGGTTTTCCAAAATGTGCAAGCTTTAAATCGATCCGCTTACAATATAATATCTCACCCGGAAGAAAGCGATGTTAAGTTTTTTGAATTGGAATCATTGAGAGCTCGTTACCGATATTCCTTTATTTATGGGAGATATCTCAAAAAATATGGTGGATTAGCCTGAGATTTTAAGTAGTTTCTTTATGTTGATGTCTGTTCGAATTGTATGATCCCGAACTTTGAACCGGGATGATCCAAGTTGTTTTTCGATAGGGATATGTCGGATATTTCGGCGCAGAACAGTATTAAACGGATGCCGTAAAAAGGGAACACTTGATTTCTCTATGAAGATCCCAAATTCAAACATCTTTCAAATCAATATGTTCAAGAAACTCACCCTTAATACAAAATGGGTATTGCACCGATTTTTTTGAATTTCTCGGCGTTTTCTTAACATGGCTTAAAAAACGAAGGATATAAAAGTAGGAGGCAAGTTAGGGCTTGATGGCATCGGTAAGTACTGTACAGAAGGCCTTAGTTTGTGATACAGTATACTAAGGAGATGTCGAACAATTCAAAAATCCGCAATGAAATCGGTGTTACACGAATGGTAAAATTCCGGCAAGCAACTATGTATAAAGATATCCGTTTGGTACAACAACGACAGGAATGCGGTATGGCGCTGTGAGACCTCTCTAAAAATCAAAACGAAGGAAGGTGATCTTATGTTGATCAATTTTTCGAATCATCCGTCTCAGTATTGGAGCAAGGAACAAAGAGAAGCGGCATCGCAATGGGGAGAAATCGAAGACCTCGCTTTTCCGGCGGTTCCCGCTCACGCGGATGAAACAGAGGTGGAAGACCTTGCATGCAGACAGGTGGAGCGGATCCTTGAAAAAAATCCCACCGCTGTTCTGTGCCAGGGAGAATTTACCCTGACCTATGCGGTAGTGAAAAAACTGAAGGAAAAAGGAATCACCGTGGTTTCCGCTTGTAGCGAAAGAAATACGAAGGAGGTGTATGTGGAGGGCATCAGCAAGAAAGAGATCGTATTTGAGTTTGTACGTTTTCGGGAATATGGAGAGAAATAAGAAAGACGCTTCACAAAGACAGAGTGGAATATACGGATGTTTCTAAACGACTTATTTTACCGCTGTTCAATGCAAGTGCAGCTGCTCATCACAAAAAAGTATTTCGACGTCTGTAAAGCTCAAATCGTTGATATAAGCAGTGTGTGAGCAGGTTAAAGTTTGAATGGACATCGGTCGTTTTTTGTACCGTTTTACTCCGAATACTATTCTCCGATAGAAGTGTGGATATATCTGTTTTTCGACCATGAAAAATTGTGTTATCTTCTATGGTACAAATCGTTTATATCCACAATTTAAACGAGTGATAGTATAAAACGACGGAGGAGAGGTTACATCCTTGCGAGGCTTTATCTTTGAAAAGGAAGTTTGAAGATACTGAGTACCTGTACTCCTGTGCAGGTCGTGGCATGATTTCGGTTTACATACGATAGGGGTGTTGACTTTGCGCCTTTGCTTTAGAGAAACACCGCACGAAGGCAAACTTTCGATGTTTCTTTGTTTATAAAATATAAAGGTTTGTCATATCAATATTTTCAAAAATTTTATTCTTCGCGCAAAATGGATTTTAGGTTGATTGTTGGATTATGTGGTATCGCCTTAATACTGTGATCTATTGGGATTATTGATCGAAGAGTTGTATTTTACAGGATATGAAACGAAGATTCAAAGTTGCAGGGTCGATATGACCACTCTTTTATCCGATCTTAGCATATGATCGTGATTGACGGCTGAGATAAGATCGTTATATTGATATAAGGAGGAAAAACCTATGGAAGAACAAAAAAGGTCAAGTATGATATTGTTTTTGAGTAAATATAGTGATAAAGCGCAAAAAGACACTTACTTCTATGACGAGACAAAGGGAGGATTTGAAGGAGAGCAAACAAATGATGCTCCTGTCAAGCGCTTGATTCAAATAGCAAAAGAAAATCATAATCCGATTGATACGATTATTTGTATCGTGTCACAAGAAGTTTTTACGGAAAGGAAGGCTCCCGGTAATCAGACAGCTTTTGAGAGATTTAAGGACATGGTACTTAAACATTGCTCAGCAATATATGGTGATGATTATAAAACAAAAATAAAGATCCTTCCTATCGGATATGATTTTGAAGTTCCCACTAAGTTTGAAAAAGGAGAAAAATACGATGGTGATGGATCTGATTTAAAATCTTTACCGGAATCGAAAGAAAGATCGGTAAACATATATCGGAAAATAGAAGAAAAACTTGGGTTGAACGTGAGTTCTGAAAATAAAGTGGAGCATAGTATTTATATTGATTATACCGGAGGGCTTCGAGATAGTAATTTCTTTATGGTAGCGCTTATACGATATTTGGAATTTAAGGATATCGAATGTAAGGATATCGTCTATAGTGATTTTTTCTCCAAACCTAAAGAAATTCGTAATATTCGTTATATCTATGATATGTTTGATATGATCAACGGGGTAAGCGAGTTTGTCGGTACAGGAAACGCAAGGCAGTTGATCAAACTGCAAGAAAACTTGAAAGCACCAAACTCTAACGGTATTGATAAAAGCAAAGCGAAGGATTTTGTTGATAGCCTGCAAAGTTTTTCCGATGCGATCGCCCTCTGCAGGGTAGATGATATAGAAAAGTCGATAGAAGAAATAACCGATAATATAAAGAATCTGGAAGACGACACAACACAAGATATCTTTGTTCAAATGTTTAAGACCCTTATCCCCACAGTAAAAGAAAAGTTGTATATCGACAAAGCATCGCCCTCTATTTTGGACTTGGCTCAGTGGTGTTTGGAGAATAATATGTTGCAACAGGCGGTAACCATCTATAATGAAAAAATTTTGGATTATTATCATAATAACTGGGAAGTTTTTGGGGGTGTACTACACTGGTTTTTAAGAAAGAATGATCCTTGTAATTGCAAAAGTAATGAAATACTAGAAAAATTCAATAATCTTCTTTATAAAAAAAGTATTATTGAATATATACTTAGTGATGTGCTTGCGTGTACAACAAATATCTCGGCAAGAGATATTGATCAAAGAGTGGCAAAACATATAAAAACGGATTTTGAGGCATGTAGAGCTATATCCAGCGAGTACATTAATGGGACACTTCCTCACAAAATAAATCAGAATGGTACTAGCGTTTTAGTACTTCAAAAAGATTTTTATCGTTTTATTCAGGCATTGAAAAATGGGGATTATAACGCTAAAAGATATTTGGCGAACAAAATTAAAAATCTTGGCACAAATGAACCTGAATTTAATTTAAAGGCTTTAGAAATTTTAGAAAAAGAAGCAACCCGTCATAAGGAATATAATGATCTTTTTAAAGCTATGAAATTTTACCATGCAATTAGAGTGATTCGAAATAATCTTAACCATGCAAGTGGGAATATGACCACAAGTCAGGGGATGATAGCCTACCTTGAAAAGCAGGGGTTAGAGGGAGTGGATCCTGATAAAGGACAACCATTCAAGATTAAATTAACGAAGGGCTTTATTTCCAATTCTCTTCAATGTGCTATAGATTGTTCAAGAGAGGTTTGCAAGAAACCGAACACTCCTTAACTAAAAGTTTGAATAGACAACGAATATCGACAAAGAAACCTCTTTATTCATCGGATGGATACATTGAAGTTTACGTTGATCTTATGCTGTCACCCTTCTAAATGATGAGGACCTACAACACAAACGTTTATTTGATCGGGAGAATATTTTTTAAAATATTTTCCCGTTTTTTTTACATCCGTCCGTTTCGACCAAACCATGTCAAACAACTCCGTCTTTTATCTGAGATATGTGGATGATATGCTTATCGCACCTAATAACGGCATGGAAGACTTGATCCGAAGAACCGGAGAGGAACTGGAGCAACGAAGCCTCAGAGTGAATCAAGAAAAAAGCAAGATAGTAAACGCGACAGAAGGATTTCGATATGTATATGCTAATCTAAAAATGGTCCACAAACAACAAAAAATCTCTTTGAAAACCGGTCCAATCAATCAC
>NZ_JBHSHL010000006.1:0-2338 GCF_042652965.1 Filifactor villosus | reverse complement strand
AGTACTTCTCGTCAATTTCAAAGCCGACAAAATTTCGACCCAATCGAGCACATGCCACTCCCGTTGTTCCGGATCCGGCGAACACGTCAAGCACCGTATCACCTTCGTCCGTGCTATCCGTTATGAGTTTTTCAATGAGCTCGGTGGGTTTTTGGGTCGGATGAACCTTCTCCCCGTCACGCTTCTTAGCGCCCGCGGCAAATCCCGGAATACGAATCACCGAGAGTCCGAACCCCTTTCCGTTTCTGTGCGGTTTATCAACCGCGTATATAATGAGTTCGTGCGCAAATGAGTAATAGTTGCCCCACCCCGACATCTTGTCCCACACGAGCATATTTTTGACCGGCAGGAATTCTTGCATAAGCGGGTGAAAGAAGGAATATCCTCTGAAATCGCTAAAAAAATACACGCTTCCGGTCGGCTTCAGCACTCGCTTGAACTGTTCAAATAGTTCTGCAAAAAACGGCTTACAGATGGCCAGGTCCTTAAATACTCCCTTCTGAGAGTTGTGTGTAATGCCGATAAAGTAGGGTGGGTCCGTAATGATTGCGTCTATACTTTCATCAGGAACCTTCTTGATCAGCTCAATACAATCCCCCAGTTTAAAATCAAATCCCATAACTGCCTCCTGAATGTTACATTTCTGTCGGATAAAGATAGACGCGAAAGGACAATGCAAGCTCCTCGAAAGCTGCACTGTCCTTTCCTCATCCTCTTGTCCTCTACTGAATAATCGCCTCAGTGTCATCCTCGGTCGCGGATCCGTTCGAGGTTTCCAGATCTCTCTCGAGTTCCCGGATCGTGATAAAATCTTTCTTCAGATCCAGAACCTTCGCCTCCGTCAAGGCTTTGATATACACATCCACATCTCCGACCGTCTCCGCGAGCGCTTTTCTCAAGTCGCTCGACATCAGAGCATTGATTTCGAGCGATGTCTTTCGTTGAATGTCTTCGATCTCCGCCTTTGTCAGCTTGCCATCTGCACTCGCGTTCTTCAGATCCTGCACGACAGTCTGATCAAACATCTTGACCGTCTTCTCCGCGATGTCATCGATACGTTTCAGCGCATTGAGCGCAAGGTTCTGCTGTTTCTCATCTCGAATCAATGCGATTTTTTCAAGCAAAAACTTCTTTGTTGTCGTAAACAACAGCGTGGTCAGTGCGATCGCAATCGTCAACGCCAAGTCACTGAACATTGATAAGACCATTTCCATATTCATTTTTGTTTCCTCCTAAAACCGAGAATTAAAAAAGCTACAATCACATTTCTGTAGTTGTAGCTTTATCTTATCTTATTAATTGCAGTTGTGTCAGTTGACACGGTCAAGAAGAGAGAAGTTTTTCACTTTAAAAACTTATCTATTTTCTTGAGACTGTCTAAATCATAACGAGGCAGCCTTTTAAAGTACCTCTCCGTTTCTTTTAAAGATTTATGACCCATTTGTCCTGAGATAGTAAACACATTGACCCCCGCATAAATTGCAATCGTAGCATATAACGCTCTCAATTTATGTGTCGACAACCGAACGATATCAAGTTTATCGCACACTTGTGCGAGGTATAAGTTGATCGTCACAATCGAGTAGGGCTTTCCATTTCTTGAAAAGACAAATTCCTCGTCCTTTAAGTTTCTTATTAAATCGTAAAGGACCTTTCGAACACCGCGCGGAAGATAAACCAACCTCTCCGCTTCCTGTGTTTTCAAAGTTGCGAGTCCTTCGGTTCCGTCCTCACCAATAACATTATATTGGTGAGCAATCAGAACTGTGTGTTTTTTTGTATCAATATTCTTCTTTTGAAAAGCACGAATTTCTGAAACCCTTGCGCCTGTAAGCAGTTCTACCAAAAGCAACGTAGCCTTCACTTTGTTTTCTTTCTCGTTTTGTAGATATTGAACTAAACGCATTATATCTTCTTTAGTCAGTAGCTCGTGCGTTTTTGATGGCGCCGATCTCTTCAGAGCAAATCGAATCGGTGTTTCTTTGATTATCCCCAGTTCCACAGCAAACTGAAACACTGATTTCAATGTTATGAAGTCATAATCGTACTTTGCGCTTTGACGCTTTACAGAATTGTAAAGAGTTTGTATCTCAAGCGCCGAAATTTCCTCTATCTCTCGCTCCCATATGGAATCAAATTTTTTCTCTTTGTATCTATAGTTACGGATTGTTCCGCTGCTAAGTGGGCGGGATTTTAAATACAGTTCCCACAACTCCATGAATTTCATCATGCCACCCCGCTTTCGATTTCAACCCATTTCTTCAAGTGTCCTAGAGCGTGTCTACGCAATACTTTACAAAACGTAAAAAATGTGAGATACTCGTATAAAACAGAGGAG
>NZ_JBHSHL010000005.1:0-119108 GCF_042652965.1 Filifactor villosus | reverse complement strand
CCCCCTTCCACAGGAAACCAATAGAACAATCATTAAACAGACTGTGCATGGGCCCAAATACTTTTTCATAACAATGTCTCCTTTGTTTAAATGTTATTACGGAACTGTATAGATACACAGGAAGATTTCTCGTAGTTCAAAGAAACAGATTGAAACCTTCTTTATACAAAGATAGAGTTTTTGAAACTATTCATCTCAAAGCCTTTCTGTATTTACTGAACTAAGGCAATACTGCACAAATATGAAACTTTGATTCCCCTATAATTTGCAAGAAATAAAGGTCTGTCAAACCAACACTTTCGAGAAATTCAACACTTATATAAAAGTGATTTTACGATGATTTTCTGAGTTATGCGGTATTTCCCTAACAAAAACAAACTGTTTCGTCTTTACACAATCTTCCTTTCTATTTTTCGCAATAGGCTAAACCGACTTTTACAAAAGCTTATCGATATCCCTGATATTCTCTCTTAGATATGCCTTCCATTCTTCCCGCAGCTGATACAGGCTCTTTCCGAACTCTTCTTCAAAGCTCGTTTCATCTCCCGTCTTTATCCGCAGATAGAACATCTTCTCCAAGCCGTACCTCTTCATCAGGTAATAGACAAAGGCTTTGTTTTCAAAAAAGTTATAGTTGTTCGGCTCCAAAAATCCGGTAAAGCCTGCCTTGTTTCCTTCAAACAGATATACCTTCCCGTCCTTTGTTTCAGGATCGTTTTTTAAAATAAGTTCCGTGATATAAATAAACTTATCACGCTCATTGTCATCATCGAGGATTTGTCCTATCTTTTCATCCGTCAGTTCCCCGAAGTTTTTTTCCAAAACGGAAGCTATTCTTTTGTCCAACTCCGAATAAGTTTCTGATTCTATAATTTCCCTTAAATTTACTGCCGTCTTAAAATGGCTTTCCCATACTTCATCCGAATACCATCTTGCTAAACACAAATCGACACCTTCCACCAACCATTGAGGAGAAATCCATACATCTCCGTTTCTTGCTTGAGAAATCTCCTCAAAAACCTTGTGATTGTATTCTGACATTTGATGTACAAGGTCTGTCAATTCTATATAATCTTCTCTGCTATGGTAGGTACTCACAGTCTTTGTATTGTCAAAGAAGTAGACCGTCTTTTTCGGATTATCGAGTACCTCCCGATACTCTCGATAAAAGTTGGGAGCCTCCTTCTCAATCGTCCTCCGATTCTTCTCGATATTCTCCTCGAAGGTCAGCAGGATCTCTTCCAACTCTTCCACCTCGTCATAGGTCTCATCTTCCGTCAGTAGGGTTATGCTAAAACCCCCGATCTCCTTTCGGGTGTTGACGGTAAGCTTACCTAAGGTGTTGTATCCCACTTCGATATCCTCAAGCAGGGAGGGTCTCTGTTTCTGGTACTCGATATCGATCCCCTCTTCCTTCGCCCATCCTTCGATGTCCTGCATCTCGACCTGTCCATGGAGCAGGTCTTCCTTCTTCCCCTGATCGATCAGGTAGGCTGCCAAGTCCGCACTTGCAACCTTGAGGTTGTTCACCTCTTCTTTCTCGGTAAACGGTTCGAAGAACCTTGCTCCGAACAGAGAAAACTCCCTATCCTTATAGTAGGAGACGAAGTCCGTTTCGGTCTTTTCCTCTCCTCCAAACACCAGAAGACGGATCCCTTCGACGATCCAGTTGTTATAGAGGTCATAGGCCTGTACGATCAAATATTTCTCAAACTCCTCCCCCTCTATAAAATCCGGGGTAACTTCGATGACTTCCCTGTTCTTAAATTTGTTATAGAGCGGGTTTATTGTGATCTTAACCTTGGTTATCTTCTCGAATCGATCGAGATTTTCCAGTTTCTTTGTGAGTTTGTCCAAGACTTCTTCCCTGTTCTCCAGAAAGTTCGGCAGTTTGATCTCGATGTCCTCATTGGAGTAGACGGTAAAGTTCTCCCCCTCCCGCTTGGACAGATCAAGCCCCCTTCCACAGGAAACCAATAGAACAATCATTAAACAGACTGTGCATGGGCCCAAATACTTTTTCATATCGACTTCTCCTTATGTAATCCAAGAATTTTGATGTCATCCCCGCTTGCTCCATACGAGCATCCATGTCTGAAACAAAGAAAATGCCACACAAACAGGCTTTTCTTATTCATTATACGATTATGTTTTAATTGTATTTTATTATTTTATTTTCTGTATGTCAATATGTTTTATACCTGTTTTTTTGCAATTTAAGCTTTATTTTAATTCTTTTGTCGCAATTCTTTGCCAATTCCAATTATTGCGTGACCGAAGAGCGAACACTTCCATCTTCCAAAGACAAAAAATTATTCAAAAAAACTATGTACAGACAGTCTATTCTCGATTCAAACTATGGGTATCAACGCCTTCACTCTACAGGCAACAAAATATTTTTCTTGTAGATATGAGTCACTTATGTCAAACAACAGTCTTATGCCGACAGTTAAAAAATGTACCGGTACAAAGAAGACAAAGGAAATACCTCCCAACTTGAAAAACTGTCGTAAAATCACTGTATATGAATGATAAATTTCTTAGACTGTTATTCCTTTAGGTTATGGATATAACTGTTGTGTAACTGATAGAAGATAAAACGGATTTTCGTGATCGCAGAATAAATATATCCATATTTCTATTGAAGAATGGTATTAAAAGTATGGATTTGACAAAATTCCATTTTTGCAAATTCATAAGAAAGTCAAATTTTTGCATTTGTTCGGTATTTCCCAAAATATACAAAAGGGAGGGTCGCAAACAATATTCCTGTTAGTTTGCAACTCTCCCTTTTATTGAATTCTTATGGAAACTATTCATCATTCAAAAAATCATCCTAAAACGGCAGTTCCTCCTGCTCGAAACACGTCTGTTTCATCATTTTCAGTTTTTCGTTTAAAGAAGAATAACGCGGTTGCAAGTTGATATTGCGGATCATCTTATCCACGTAATAGGTCTCACCGACGAGGACGAGGGCCTTCTTCGCCCTTGTGATCGCCGTATAGAGGATGTTCCTGTTCTGAAGCATGGGCGGCAGAGAAAGGATGGGGATGATGACGACGTCGAACTCGCTCCCCTGACTCTTATGCACGGTGATCGCATAGGCGTGCTCGACGTTGTCCGCCTCGGCAAATTCATAGCGACATCTGCGGTTGTCGTCAAAGGTGATATAGAACTGTTTCAAGGTGGTGTCGACTGCATCGATATAGCCGATGTCCCCGTTGAACACTCCTTCTCCCTCTTCGTAGGTAAGGGTACTTCGATACTTCTTTTGGTAGTTGTTCTTGATTTGCATCACCTTGTCGCCCTCCCGAAACACAACGTCCATAGCGCGAAACTCCGGTTTGTCCTTCGATGCGGGGTTGAGGACCTGTTGGATCTGTCTGTTAAACTCATGGACCCCGACATCTCCCTTGCGTATCGGTGTCAATATCTGGATCTCATGAGGTTTGAGGTCATAGTACTCGGGCAGTCGCTGCGTGATCAGCTCCAGCACCAACTCTCGCACCTGATGTTTCTCCCGCCTCTTCATAAAGAAGAAGTCCCTGCTCCCCTTCTCCAGCACCAAGCTCTCGCCCTTGTTGACCCTGTGTGCATTGATGATAATCCCGCTCTCTTCCTTTTGGCGAAAGATCTCGGTCAAGGTGACGGTCGGTATCAGACCGCTGTCTATCATATCCCGAAGCACATTGCCCGCTCCTACCGAAGGAAGCTGATCGGCGTCTCCTATCATTACCAGTCTTGCTCCCGTAGGCAGGGCCCGAAGCAGGGCCTTCATCAAAAAGATGTCGACCATGGACATCTCGTCCACGATTACAACATCGGCTTCCAGAGGATTGCTCTCATCCCTGTTGTAGAAGTTGACCTCGTCATCGTCCGAAAATCCGACTTCCAAAAGACGGTGGATCGTCTTGGCCTCCTTGTCCGCAGATTCACTGAGACGCTTGGCTGCCCGTCCCGTCGGAGCACAGAGAAACACCTTCTTCTTCATATCCTCAAAACAACGCAGGATAAATTTGACGACGGTCGTCTTTCCCGTTCCGGGACCTCCCGTCAATATCATAACCTTGTGGCCGAGAGCAAGAGAAACCGCCTGTTTTTGCTTTTCCGCAAGAGAGATTCCCGTCTTATCTTCCATCGCCTGTATCAAGTCTTCCGACTGCATATCCTCTATCTCGTCTCCCGTTCCGAGAAGGTGGACCAACGCATTGGCGATCGCGTTCTCCGTTTCGTGATAGTGCTCGAGATAGAGCCTTCTCTCCTCCTCCGCGACCTGCATGACTACAAAACCCTGAACGCAGAGTTCGTAGATCGCCTCATCGATCTTCTCCTCCTCTGTCCGGAGCAGATCTCTTGCCAAGTAGATCAACTCGCCCTCGGGAAGGTAGGTGTGACCTCGTCCTCCCGCTTCCTGGAGCAGATAGACAATCCCCTGCATAAGACGGTTGATGTCGCCTGTTTCGATACCGATCTTCCTTGCGATTTCATCCGCCTTGCGAAAGCCGATCCCCTTGATATCACGACAGAGACAGTAAGGGTTTTCCTCGATGATTCCAATGGCATGTTCTCCATAAAAACGATGGATCTTCATCGCCATCGCCGAACTGATTCCATACTGTGAGAGCTTTAAGATGGCAAGGTTGAGATCTCTTTTGGCACGATAGCTCTCAAGCAGTCTCTCCAACTTTCGCCTGCCGATCCCCTCCACTTCGATCAGACGTTCAGGCTCGTTATCCATCACGTCCAGGGTATTTAGGCCGAATTTCTCAAAGATTCTCTCCGCCATCTTGCGTCCGACTCCTTCCAAAACGCCCGAACACAAAAATGCCATAATCGCTTCTTCGGAGGCGGGAGCCTTGTGCTCCGCAAACGTTACCTTAAACTGCACCCCGTAAGAAGGGTGGATTGTCCTTTCTCCCTTGACTTCGAGATGATCTCCGATCTCAAGAGAAACGAAGTTGCCCGTGATCGTCAGCGGTTCGTTTTCACGCACGGACATCACGGCGACAGTATAGCCGTTGCTCTCATTGCGAAAGATAATATCTTCAATTGTTCCTTCATAGATCTCATACTGTCCCTGCATCCGAAAAACCTCTCCTCCCTTCTTTCCTACAAAAGTTTGCTATACTGTTATAATCACAGATCCATACGAAAAATCCTTCGCACCGCCTCTTCGGTCGCCAAGTAGTCTCCGATATCGACCCTGTGTCTGCTGAAGGAGCCGTGATAGTCCGATCCTCCCGTAAAAAAGAGGTCCCTGCCTTCACAATGACTTTTTACCGCCTTCATCGCCTCTTCATCGTTCCATCTGTGATGAAGTTCCACCCCGTCCAAACCCAAGGGATGGAGTTTGTCGATCAAATCATAGTTCTTCTGCTGGCCGGGGTGTGCAAGCACGGCGAAACCTCCCGCCTCCTTGATCGCCTTGAGTGCCGACACCGTATCGATGTCCTCACAACGAAAGGCACAGACTCCCCCGCCCGAAAAATACTTCTTGTAAAACTCTCCGTAGATCTCATCCGCGTAGCCCTTCTCCACCAAGTAGGCGAGCAGGTTCTGCTTGTAGATGATCTTATATACCCTTCTTTTGAGCTCGTCGATGTCAATCTCGTAGCCCTCTTCCCGAAGAACCTCTATCTGTTTCAGGGCATTCTCGTGTCTCCTTTGCAGCATAGGGTCCGTAAGTGCACGAATCGGATCCTCATCTTGGATATCGTAACCCAGAAGATGGGCTTTCAGACCCGTATCCCTATCGTAGGTCGTCATCTCAATGCTTTTGACGGTCTTTATCCCGTAGTTCTCACAAAGGTTCTTTATCTTTTCAAATCCGTCCATATCATCATGGTTGGTGATGGCAAGGTGTGTCAATTTCTTCTGTGCACATCTTGTAACCACGACCTCTATACTGTCCGCACCGTCCGAAACGGTGGTGTGCATATGCAAATCCGCCTTTATCATCCCGTCTTCTCCATTCAAACTTTCGATCTTCCGTTCCTAAGCTCGGGAGTTGTTTCATACACTCGTCCGATCCAACCCTCATTATATAGAAACGACACCTGCATTCCCCCGACTTATTCAAGCAATCGTATCCAAACTGAAACTTTCCGATTCCTCTCAAACCTCAAAGAGTTTGACCCTCGCCCCTCTAGGTGGAGCCGATGATGAACGTTTCCTTCTTATTTTATCACGTTTTGATTTTTTTGTTAAGAAAGGCTGAAGAGAAGACCTCCCTCTTTTCTCCTTCCGGTAGCAGCGAAGAGGAAGATCTTCCTCGAACGATACAAGTTCAAAAACCCCTCCCATCTTCAATCCGATACTATTCGTCATTTCAATTTATGGATAACACGGATTTGTACTCCGTGAAAGAGGAAACAAATGTTTGCAGTTTCAAGACGAATATAACTACACTTCTATCGAAAAATAGTATGACAACGGGGGGGGCGATGACCTCAAACAACACAACACCCTCTTCCTCATAAATGGTGCAAACTATACAAATATCTTTGTTTCTGTACCATTTATCTTTTACAGTATTTTCTTAAAATTAAATTTTATGACCTCTAATTTGTATCATAATTGTAAAAAAATCTTCCTTATGCGGACATTTGTACTTCTAGCCTGTATAATAAAAGTAGAGTATACGGGGAACGGAAAAATAAAAACACGGCATAGAACGATGGATCTTTTTATTTCAAACCATTTAAAGGAGGCGGTATTATTTGAAAAACACAGTTTCAAAAATCACTGTTGTAAGCTCCGTATATGTATTACTCTTGCTTTTGGCAAAATTCTTTTATTCTTCACGTCCCGTATATCTTGTAAACAAACAGATGAACGGTGTCAATCTGATACCTTCACGGACCATAGCGGAATACATCACCTACTTCGACAGGTATAATCCCTCCATATTGATCAGCGGTGTCCTGTCTCTGCTTATCTTCATCCCGTTATCAGTCTATATCTTCTTTTTGCTTAGAGAGGTCTTGGATGGGAATGCCAAACTCATCTTTGCCTACTCTCTATCGGTTTCGTTTATGTATTCCTTTTTATCCAGATTACTTACTGTCGGTACGTTTGATGTGGACACCCTTATTTTAAGAGCTCTGCTTATGATGTGCACATTTTGGGCGTTGAATCGAATTTCTCCCAAACCTGCCTACAATGCAGTAACTTAACTCAAACGATCAGGAATGTAAAGGAGAGAAGCAATATGCGCAATTTTTACAAAAACCTTGTTATTTTCAGCTTCTTATCGAGTGTAGCTCTACTTTGTTTTATCTTCTATGCCAGTCACGCCGGAAGCCGGACATCTTTCAACGAACTTGCTTTCTCCGATTTTTCGCTCACGGATACCTCGTTCTATGCAAATGTTTCCTTTGTTTCAAGCGGCAAGAGTCTACGCTCCCTCTCCCACTGTGTGGAGGACGAATCCCTCTATATCACTGTTTTGGGCGGTCTTGCAAATAACAAATATCCCAAAGGACGTTTCGATATCGACATCCGAGATGATCTCAGTTCGGTAGGTGATGTCTATCTGATGCAAGAGGATGAATCCATCCTTATTTTCAGCAGGGAGCAGCCTTAGCCCATCCTTATGCGATTTGTTCATCCGGATCGTCATTGTTGTGTGATACTATTATTCCTTTGGATTATGGATATAAATGTTGTGTAACGGATAGAAGATAAAACGGATTTTCATAATCTCAGAATAAATATATCCATACTTCTATTGGAGAATAGTATTAAATCAATACTCGTATAGTAACTTTTTTGCAGGGCAATAGGTATGAAAATCTATAGCGACTCATTTTTGCAGATCATGTATTCTGTTTATCTGATATTTCAATATGTAATATCGTAGGAGTTCCCGTTTCGAGAGAATAAGAAGTTGGATTTCGAATTGCATCGGAGGTGGCAAAGATGGCAACAGCTAATGTCAAGGTAACCTTTATATGCCCCATCAAAAAAGTCTGGGCAACCATAACGGACCTGTCGGACTTTGAGTGGAGGAGCGATCTTCTCGATATCGAGATCGTCGATGAAGATACGTTTATCGAGCATGCAAAAGACGGTCTTAAGACCCGATTCAGGGTTGTAAAAAAGCAACCCCTCAAACTCTTGGAGCTTGAGGTCGAGAACGAAAAATTCAAAGGCTTGGTAACAGGAAGGTTCTTTAGGCACGGAAGCGATACCACCTTGGACTTTACCGAAACCGCAAGTGCCAAAAAAAACGACTTGAAACTTCTGGTCAATCCCTACTTGCTTGAACGCCAAAGACAGTACTTTATCGACCTGAAGAAAAAACTGGAATGTGAGGAAGCAAGCAAGATTCAAGTTTTTTGAAGTGATGAGAGCGGGTTTCGCAGTTGCAAACGCACAGCTAGAACAACCCTTCTCTCGGACAACGCTGTTATGCAGTATAGGATGACATGGAATATCCGGCCGGGTATTCCATCGTTTTTTGGATAGCAAAGTCATCTGTTTGAACTATTGATATCGATGCCTTGATCCCATTGGCAATGATACTGTTCTCCATTTAAAATGTCGGATATACAGAATATATCCCTATCGAAAAACAAGCTCGAAGATGGCAGTTCAAAGTACTTTGAATATAACGTTCATTGTGCCAAATATCGAAAAATAGGTTCAAGGATGACAGCTTCAAGCGTCAACCTGTCAATTCTAACACATAATAATATAAAAAATTTTTGTGCTTGTATATGCGGATATAACCACACCCCTATCAGAGAACGGTATATACAACCGTTCATGCATCTCTTGCATCGCAGGTTCTCGTTGGTATGACCCTGCTTAAACATATCCTACTTATAATAGGCACCGGAATTTCCGGTGCCTACCCCACTCAAGTATTGCCTACAAACAGAGCCTATCCTATCGAATTGATCTGCTGCGAAGGAGGTATAAGAAGACAGATCTTAAAGGCGAACCTCCGACCTCCCTATGAGTTCACTAAATACAACGATCTTTCAGGTCAATACGTTCAGCAATTACACCTACTATAGAATGTTGATTTTACGACGGTTTTTGAATCGTGTACGATCTCCCCCAAAACTCCTTCATCCGTTGTGATACACAAATTATACACAGCAGTCCAAAAAGACACCCTCCAAGGGTATAGATCCGTCAGTTCGACAAAACTATTCTGCCAACACTCCTACAACGGGAAGCCCTGCAAGCACATCCGCCCCGTGAGGTGATTTCGTGATCGCTTCAGTAGCATCAATTCCTGCCATAACACCATCTTTGTGCTCTCCGTTTGTCCACTCATCCGCATTTGTGACATCATAGACAACGCCTCCTACAGCAACATAAGCGGGGTTTCCGTCTTTTCCGTTAAACTCTGCCAATTCTTCCAAGGTGAAGGTTTGTTGTTCGGGCATTTGCGTACCTTCCGCCGGTGCTTCCGTTGCGGTTTCCGCAGGAGCCTCTGTTGCAGGCTCTGCCGGTGCCTCCGTTGCAGGTTCCGCCGGTGCATTTTCAGCTGTTTTCTGTCCTCCGCCGCAACCGCTCAACAATAAGGCTGCCGCCAACATGGAAGCCGACATTACTTTTACATATCTCTTCATACTTTAATTATCTCCTTTGATTTTGATATTTTCATATTAATTAAGATGAATTTCCATCCAATAAATTACCCTCTTTATCTTTTATCAAACCTTTACTTCCTGTCTTTTTGCATTTTTTATACATTTTTGCCTATCTTTTTCTCCAATCGTTCACAATAAATCCGAAATTGCAGAGTTCTCATATTCGACCTATAAACCGGCATGTGGCACAGCTCTGTTCTACAATGAAAAGTACTTTTTGCGGTCGCATTTCTCCTGTAGATATGATGATCCTCTCGGATAATACGATCTCGGACTTGATTTGAAACACCTTGCTTGATCGGTAGACCGAACAGTTCCGATCCATATCCCTTCTCCCTTATCCTAAAAATAGAATTCCTCGAAGTAGATCCTCTCGGAAGAGACTCCCTTTTTCTTCAAATAACGTTGGTAGGACAGGTTCATCTCCGCCGTTCCCGCAAGGATGTATACGAACTCTTGTCCAAGGGGAACTTCCTTCTGCAGTTGTTCCTCCGAGAACCTTCCCTTTTGAAGAAGAACTCTGAAATTCTTCCGCTTCTCCATCTCTTCGAGGATGTCTTTTCCGATAAACTCCCTGTCTTTTTGCACCGTGTAGAGAAAGAGGGTATCCCTGTCGACAAATTCCTGAACTAAGGAGAGCAGAGGCACAACTCCCGCTCCTCCGGTTATAAAGACGAGCCTGTCCTTATCCTCCAAGGTCGCAACGATATCATGAAGGATCCCGTAGCCCTGACTTATCACCGCTTGAGAGCCTTCTCTCAGTTCCGATACCTTGTGCGTAAAATCTCCGACTCCGTTGACGGTAAGCACCAAAGTTCCACTCCCGGGGAGGTTGCCGATGGAGAAGGGATGCGGTTCCCTCAGTTCCTTATATTCAGGAAAACTCACAAAGACGAAGTCTCCCGTACGATAACGCAGGGAAGAAGAACTTCCTTCCAGTACAAGCTGTGTTGCCTTCTCGTCAATCATCGAAACCTTCCTGACCCTTGCCCTCATCACCTTCTTCTTTCGAGAGATGACATAGAAGAGGTAGGATAAGAGAACAAAGCCTGTATACGAGTAGAACACAAGGGCAAACAAGCCGTTGTTCTTCTCTATTATATAGCCGATCGTCGTCACATGGACGCTCACGGCAAGAACCGCAAGCAGGTTCAGACGGTGGATCCAAACCGAGATCTCGTGTTTGAGATGCCTCTGAGCTCTTTGTCTAAATCTCTTTAGAGCTTGTACCCTCATTGCCGTTCTTCCTCCAAAGAAGAGGACCGAATAGATAAAGAGGATACCAAACAAATAGAAGGCAAAGCCTCCCGAGAGCTTTGTCACACCATCGGAAGAAAGGTTGAAGGCGTGAAAGGACATCGCCAACAAAGAAAAGGACCCGATTCCTCCATGGATAAAGTACATCTCCGGAAGACCTATCCTGCGTTCAATCCAAACGGGTTTGGTCGCCAGATAGACCCCCGCCAACATCCAAGTGTAGGCACAGATCCCACAGTAGAGTGCAAGACTCCAAACAGATAGCCTCAAAAAACTTCCTCCCAGTGCCGCTGCCGGGGGCAGGGGAACGATGAGCAGAATCACGGTCCAAAGAAGGTAGGTTCGTCGTTTCAATTGTTTTAGCATATAAAGATCTCCTTTTGTATAGTCTTCCTCATCTTTACCCCCTTCTGCCGATGTTAAACCCGTCTTATCGACTGATTATACCGCATAATTCAAAAAACTTCATAAAATCGTTTTTGCACGAAGGATGACATTCTTAGAAACATTGATATAACAAAACCTTGTGTTTTATAGAATCGAAGAAAAATCGGAAGTTTGCCTTTGTGCGGTGTTTCCACCATTACAAAAAAATAATTTGGATGACTGTGGTTTTGTAAAGCGTTCAAAGTATCAAATTTAGCAGATCATAGTATAAACCCACTTTATCCGCAAGATGACAGGGCGTAAACGTCCCCTCCAAACCTTGTCTTACAGACCACCATCGTTTTCAAATCCCTCTCCCATGACCTCCTTGACATCAGCTATGGTCACAAAGGCATGGGGATCAATTGAAGAAACGATCTCCTTGAGCTTTTGTACCTGTTTGGGAAGGATGACGACATAGAGGATGTTTTTGTTCTGCTTGGTATACATCCCGTGTGCATGAATCAAGGTATTACCCTTTCGTATACGGTCCATGATCTCTTCCGAAATCTCTTCGTACTTCGGTGAGATAATAAAGGCCGCCTTGGCAAACTTCATCCCTTCAATCATTGTTTCAATCACCTTGGAGGTGATGTAGATGGACAAGATGGCATACAGTCCGTTGGAGGCTCCAAAGACAAACATTCCTATCACGACGATGCTGACATCGGTCATAAGCATCAACTTGTTGATCGGAAAGGAGGGATTCTTGTAACGGATGATCATGGCGAGCATATCGGTTCCTCCCGTGGTAGCGGAATTACGCAAAACCATCCCTACGCCGATACCCAAGGCGACGCCCCCGAAGATACAGGCGATCATCCTGTCATCGGATACCTGAAACGGCGACTGCATAAGACGCAGGAGCCAGAGATTGAAGGTCAGACAGGCGACGGCAATCATTGAGTTTCGTCCGTAGTTTAGTCCTCTCTGGTAGATACTGACGGCAAAGAGGGGAATATTCATCACAAGGGTCGAAAACCACAGAGGGATTGAGATATCAAAAAACCTCCTCCCCAACTCTTCGATTACAATCGACAGACCTGCCAAACCTCCTGTTACAAGTCCGATCGGTGCAAAAAACCAAATAACCGCCGCCGCTATAAAGAAAGTCCCCGCATAAATTCCGGCTACGGTCATCGGCAAACTCTTTTTGTTCATTCCTATCTCTCCTTACTTTGTTATAATCTTCGGCACATATGCCGGAAAACACCCTTTCTAATTATATCAAACTTTTTCCACTTTGATATCCCGTCGTCAAAAAAACCTTTTGTCCCTCCCCCTTGAATAAGAAGGGGCAAGAAGGGTATCAATTCAGATAGTATCAGAGAGAAGTCCCGCCTCGTAAATCCTCAAAAACAATATGCGCTTATCCGATCAGCATCCATTCGGATAAGAGGGGGGAGGAGCTTTACTCTCCTCTCATCTCTGCAAGCATGAAACGGGACAAGCATAAAACTCATATTAAAAGGAGTGTAGACTTATGAATCTTACATTTTTGGAATACCCCAAGTGCAGCACCTGCAAAAAAGCAAAAAACTTTTTGGAAGACAACGGCCTCGCCTTTGACGACCGCCATATCGTCGAAAAGAATCCGACGGAAAAAGAGCTGAAAAAATGGATCAAGCTCAGCGGACAGCCGATAAAGAAGTTTTTTAACACCAGCGGCATCAAGTATCGCGAACTGGAACTGAAGGACAAACTGCCTACGATGACGGATGAGGAACAGATCAAGCTCCTCTCAACCGACGGAATGCTCGTCAAACGTCCCCTCGTGATCAGCAAGGACTTCGTCCTGATCGGTTTTAAGGAAGAACAGTGGAAGGAGGCTCTGCTCTAAGAAAGGGCTTGTTCTGCTATTCTTCGATGGAAGTATAGTTCTATCCGACTTGGATATCAAAACAATGTCCTTCAGCTCTGAAGAGGACAAATTTTTCGATATCCGCCGTTCAAACGGATAGTCGTACAAGAAACATTGGCCAAACAACATCTATTTTTTCCGAAAAGGTTTGAGCATGATGGGGTTCAACTTCATAATCGATCGATTTAAATAGGTGATAGTATTAAAATGCTATATAAAATAGTATCCTATTAAGAAATTAATATTTTTACTTTTATTGTTGATGCCCCAATTATTGTTTGATACCATGTAAATATATAAGTCTTTTTCTTGTTTTCCTGAAAGAAAGTGAGGGAACTATGAGAAATAAAGTAGTTGTTATCCTATTAATCCTTGTCGGCTCTCTGTTGATCTACCAGCTCCAATTCAGCGAGAGTGCAAGGATTCAAAAAAACCTAAGTGATTTCGGCAAAACAAAAAGTCTCTACAGTTCAGAGGTAGACCCCTCCGATTTAAACAATATCGAAAGAGGCGAATCCGGATATCAATTTACCGTATTGAAAAAAGACCAAGTTGCGGATTACAAATCAGCGGGGCTCGTTGAAATGAAAGGCACAGAAGACGCCTCAATCAATACATTCACCTTATTTAAAAAGGAAGATAGCTATGTAGTTTATATGAGAGGCATTTATATGTCCATCGATCAATGATCGATCTGTAGAACACAGCACCTATAAGGAAGATATCGCACCATTCGAAAAATCGGGATAAAACCGATGTTATATAAGGGATGAAACTCTTGAAAATATTGATATGACAAACCTTCGCATTTTATAAAACCGGAGGGAAATCAAAAACTTGACTTTGGATGGTGTTTTCTAAAACCTGCCGTAGCAGGATCACAGTAATACTATTTTTCGATAAAAGTATAGATATATCTGTTTTTCATACTATTCTCCAATAGAAGTATGGATATATCCGTTTTTTTCAACCTGCGAAAAATCTCTTTATCTTCTATGGGTCACAGATTGTTTATATCCACTATTCAAAAGAATAGTAGTATCAAAGGAAGAATAGTATAAGATGAAAAGAGGCACGCCTTTCGGCATGCCTCTTTGTATTTCATTCTATTATCTCCGTTCTTCTCCCCATTCCCGAAGAAGGACTCACCAAGGTGAACTCTTCAAAAGACAGTCTCCAAACACCTTATCCCGAGTCTATTCCTTGATCTTATAATACAGGTCGGCCCTCATATTGACGGTCTGATATTCATCATTCCTAATATCGTAGAACATATACACATCTTCTATATAGAGGCCGTAGTCCACCTTCTGCGTACTTCCTTTGATTACCAGAGCTTTACCTGTCTTTTTCTGAATTTCCTTGAGTGTGTCACGGAGCACATCCAGTTCCAAGACAGCCTCATCGATCTGTTTACTTCCGTCATAGAACTTAAGATAGATCTTCTCATCCCTAAAAGCGACCGTCTCCTCATCCTTTGTTTCGGCTCGGTCATAGACGGAGAGATCGACAAGAGCCGCCTTTTCATAGCCCTTGATGTCATAGATCAGGTTCTCTCTGTAGTAACTGTACTTTTCGATCTCATTCTCCTCATCGACATCCATGCTCGAAGAGAAGGTCTCCACAAAACCGAAGGTCTGCTTAAAGTCCGAACTCTCATAGCCTTCGGGAAGCAAGGGGACTTCACTATCTTCAAAGCCCCTGTCCAAGTGTCTGACGATACGACTGATCTCGATTCTGGTCTTCTCGTCAAGATCCTCTCTCGGAACGATCTTTCCGTCCCGGAGCATTGCGTTTTCGGTCAGGATCTTTTCAAACCTCCTATTCTGACTCCTTCTCTCCATATGGTAACCGCTAAAAGGACCCACGCTTACAATGAGTATAATCGCTGCAAGCATCAGGGGAATCGGAAGATTCTGTGAGTTCGGCTTCCACTTATAGTAGAGCATCGAAAGTACGACGAATACCCCTGTCATCAGAACCGTATAACGCATGGACGTTATCCCGTATTCTCCAATGCGAAGGCTCAGTGCCATAAACATGACCACCGTCATCGGAAGGATGACAAGAGGATAGCTCTTTCGAAATTTCAGGATAAACGGATTCTCTTTCTGTATCGGCGCCAGGAAGAAGAGGACAATGGCACTGATAAACCCGTACCACAGGGTAAGACTACCCACGACCCCCTTGGGCCATTCCCAAGTGAGGAGTATCTTTGCACAGTAGGCATAGAGAATCACCGTGTATACGATCAAAAGAGGGACTACGATGGCTGTAAGCAGGACCCGAAAGGCCTTAGCCATCCTATATTCTCCCCTAAGACTGTCCGTATACGGATAGGAGGAGAGGAAGATCCCCATAAAAAACGGAATAAAGGTGATATAGATACTGTATTCATACCAACGACTGTTGATATCGAGTTCAAAGAGTTTGTCCAAGGTGAACAAAATCGAGGACAGGCCGATGAAGAGTACTCCGGAGTAAATAAAGGCCTTGATGCCTGCGGTCAACACCGTGATCGTATAGCCGACGAAGTTCTCCTCATTTTTGATCTTACCGACCACAAAGGCGGTAAGGATCAGAATCATGTTAAGCCCCATCCAAAGTGTAAACTCTTTTTCTTTGATAAAGTCCTCCGTCCCCAAGCCCCAATAGAGGACAGTATACAAAAGGGGAATAAAAAGAGCCCCGATAATCTGGAAAACCAAAGTATACTTGCCTGTACCGAGCCGTTTCCTGACATTCTCGTCCCACAGTTGAAGATTGGCAAAGAGGAGCAGCCCCGTGAAGAGTACACTGGCGAGCCTCCTCAAAATAACCGTTGTGTCACGTATCGAGTCCTTGATCTCGACCATCGCCCCATACATATCGCTCTCGAGATTCGACGAGATGATCAGGAGCAACGCTATGGCACAGGCAAACATCATCGACACCGGAAATCTCCGAAAACTGTTGCTTATGTTTTTTATCGTCGACTTGACACTCTTAAATCCCTTCATAATCATCATCCTTCCATTGCTGTCACCCAAACGATGACAGATTGTTTTCGGTTCGGTAATACTGTTCTCCTTTTAAACTGCCCTATTGTAATTCATATCTACAATCGAATTAAGCACTTTAGGATAATACTGCATACCAGAAAGCAACACACCGCCAGGTTTTATATACAATAAAATTCTTGGAAGTTCCCGGAGTTTTTGATCGGACAAGTTCCCGTATTTTCACAACTCACAAGAAAATCACAGGTTCTGCATTGTACGCTACTTCCTTAATGTCGGTGTCCTGCTTATAGATACATTCTTTCAGTCGGAGAGTTCATACTTCCTTATGTTCTGCTATCCCTCTTGCAGATCATATCATTGCCTTACTTTTCTTCATTATATCCCAAATAGCTTTCAAAAAACATTTCAATTTTGTCATTAATTCTTTATTCCTTTTACATTCCTCTTTCTGAAGATATCCCCAGCCTTGATGTTTGCTCACACTCCTTGCACTCCAAGGTTTTTAGAGATCCACTCTCCCTTGTTCTTCAACCTCTTTCGTCCGCCTTCCCTGCCCTTGGAAAAGGTTACAGTTTTGTCAACTTTTGGTATATAATGGGATGTGGGGCCTATCCGCTCTTCCACCGCAAAAATTTTTTGAGTTTGTGCAGGGATGTCGTGTAGATACCGTATACTTCTAGGGAAACACCGCACAGAGGCAAGTTTCTGATTTTTCTTCGGCTTTATAAAGTACGAAAGTCTATCCTATCAATTTTTTAATAATTTCATCCTTCGTATAAAATTGGTTTTATGATGATTTTTGGACTTATTCTATTTTTCGATAGAAGTATGGATATATCTATTTTTCGATAACGAAAAACTATGTTGTATTCTATGGCTCACAGATTGTTTATATTCACTATTCAAAAGAATAGTAGTATCCTATGACAAACCATACCATACTGATTTATAAAGGAGGAGTTTCCTATGAAACCTTATTTGAACACCGAACCCTATCGCACCCACCGCCTCAAGGTAAGCGAGCTTCACACCCTCTATGTCGAAGAGTGCGGCAATCCCGACGGTGAACCCGTCGTGTTTCTTCACGGAGGACCGGGTGGATGTATCTCCGAAAAGAGCCGACGCTTCTTTGATCCAAAGTATTACCGCATCGTCCTCTTCGACCAAAGAGGTTGCGGTAAGAGTACCCCCTTTGCCGAACTTGAGGAAAACAACATCTTCCACCTCGTGGAGGACATCGAAAAAATCCGCTCTTACCTCGGTATAGAGAGTTGGTATGTCTTTGGAGGAAGCTTCGGCTCCACCCTCGCCCTGACCTATGCCATCTCCCACCCCGAATATGTTCGTGCTCTGATTTTACGCGGGATCTTCCTCGCAAGGGAGGAAGATATCCTATGGCTCTATCAGGAAGGAGCATCCTACCTCTTTCCGGATGTATTCGAACCTTTCAGAGAGCATATCTCCAAAGACAGACAGGATGACCTCGTAGGAGCCTACTACGAGAAGCTGACCCACGACGACGAGGAAGTCCGAAGGGCGGCGGCAAAAAAATGGAGCGATTGGGAGGGAAGCATTATTACCCTACTCCCGCCCGCAACGCTCCCTAAGGAATGTACGAACTACGATATGTCGATCGCCCGACTCGAGTGCCATTATTTTGTCAACCGAATGTCTTGGGATGACGACAACTACATCCTCAACCGCATCGATCGGATCTCGAACATCAGGACCTACATCGTCCACGGCAGATACGATGTCGATTGCAGGCCCTCCGGTGCCTATGAGCTCCACAAGGCTCTACCGAACTCTGAGCTGACCTTCGTAGACGCGGCCGGACACTCTCCCTACGAGGAAGGGATGTTCGACAAACTCCTCTCCATTATGGAGGGACTCAAGAAGAAGTAGGGCCATCCCTCCTCCGGGGACTTCAGTCCCCTTTACATAGCTCCGAAAGAGGCAACTCGTCCTTTCTCAAATATGTTGGCTCACCGTTTAAAACCGATCACGGACTTCAAGAAGAAGCAGGATTGTCCTTTTTCTCCTTGGACCTGAGCAAAAACACTCCTATTGAGATAAGGAGAACGATCAAAACCCCGAAGACGATGAACTGCGAATGTGTCAACTGCTCCGCCGCCTCCATCTGTACCTCCGCCTCTCCCCGACCGCTATGCACATAGAGGGCGGCAACCGCTGTTGTATTGTTAAGAAAATGCATCAGGGATGAGGTCACTATGCTGTCGGAGCGATACAGGGCATAGTTCAGGGAGATTCCCAGAATGGTCGTCGTAAAAAACTTCACCAAACTCATATGGAAGACACCGAAAAAGATCGATGTGATGAGCACGGCGACAAAGACCCTCCTCTTCTGTCGGAAGGCGGAAAAAACATAGCCCCTGAAAAAAATCTCTTCACAAATGGCAGGAGCAAGAGCAACGACGAGAATCATCGATAGGAGCGAGCGTCCCTCAAAGATCCGATTCATCTGCTCCAAGTTCTCGTAGCTCTCCGGAAAGATGTCCTGTAGAAGAAGGCTCAACACCATAACGAGCATAAAGGTGCCCATCCACAAGAAGACAGAACCCAAAACGTGCCGAAGTTTCGGTAACTTAAGCGAAAAGGTCTTCTTGAGATCACACTTCGTATACAAGGCGAAGCCAAGGGGAAGGACGATGATACAAAGCTGGGTCAGCAGAATACCGTAAAAACCGAATTTCAGTTGGGCATAGGTGCCGACAAAGATCAGGGCCGCCAAGCCGACGACAAGCAGAAAGATCGCCTCCGCCACTGTCGGAGCCCCGCCCTTTTTCAGGTTGGAGCGTCTCTCGAACAGTCGAATAAAGTGGATGTCTTCTTCAAACATCATCTCTTCCTTGTCAAAGACCCCCGTCATAAAGCTCATCGTCAGCAGACCGTAGAGCAGGTTGCTCGCCAAGACCCCCATCATCAGCGGAAGGTGGAATTGGAACTGAAAGGCCGATTTAACGAGGAGGACGACGTTGGCGACGGGAAGAAGAGCGGTCTTCCAAGTCAGCTCCATATTGGGAATAAAACCGATATAGGAGATCAAACTGACAATGATCCCCAAAGGCATAGCATAGTTCTGTGCCTCCTTAACGCTCTTCGAAAAGAAGAAGAGGGTCAGGGAGACCGCCGTGATAAAGACGGCAAACAGGATGATACACAGCAAAACGACACTCATCACCGGGATAAACTCTGCAAGACGGAAACCCTGTGCCATATCGTTACCCGATTCGGACATCAACTTATAGAAGTAGGCTCCCATCAGAGACATAGACACAAAGTTCAGGATGACCGAGATAATCGCCATGGTCGCTACAGCAAAGAACTTCCCGTAGAGCACTTCCCTACTTGTAACAGGAAGAGAAAACAAGGTCTCCAGCGTACCCCTCTCCTTTTCGCCTACGCTTACATCTATGGCAGTGTGGATCGCTCCTCCGACCAGACCCATCACCAGGAAGAAGGGGATCAATCCTCCGAGAAGAGAACCCATCGACTGCTCTTTTGTGGAATGATCGGCAGTTTCGAAGTCCACGGAATAGAGTACAACCTCCACATCGCCTCCAAGCTGTCGTATCTTCTCCTCCCTCACTTCCTCCTGATAAGCTTCCATCAGGGATTCCGCCTTTCTCAAGGCCGTCCTTGAATTTACCACGGAAGAGATATAGTGAAACGTATATCCCTCTCCCGTTTCGTCTTCTTCGATATAGAGGTCGATGTCCTTGTCCTCCAGATCCTTCTGAGGATCCGAACTGTCCTTGAGTTCAAAATAGACGGGAGCGTCTCCCGCTACAAACTGCCCGGAAGAGGGTTCGACCTTCTTATCCTCTTCCTCTGTCTCCTCCCTTTGCAAAAAGGCGTAGAGAGGGCTACCCTTCACTTCTTCCGAAACGGCGATGTAGTAAGTTTTTTCGTCCATCGATGTGTTTACGAACATAAAGACTTGAGTCGCCAAAATCGTGATCAGGGGATAGAGGATGATCGGAATGAAGATGTTCATAAACACCGCTTTTTTGTCCCGAAAAATATCGAGCATCTCCCTCTTATACAAGGACCATATCATTTGAGATCTCATTGTACCTCCTCCTTCCTCAGATCCACCATTGAGATAAACGCATCCCTGAGGTTGGAACAGGAAGTTTTCTCACGGATCTGCTCGGGGCTGCCTTCGATCAGGACCCTCCCCTTATGGATCATAAGTACCCTGTCACAAAGATACTCCGCCTCTTCCATATAGTGGGTCGAATAGAGGATGGACTTGCCCCTTTGTTTTTCCTTCTTCATAAACTCCACGATGGTATGACTGCTTATCACATCGAGGCCCAAGGTCGGCTCATCGAAGATATAGTTGTCCGGATCGTGGAGGAGACAGCGGGAAATCGAAGTTCTCTGGAGCTGTCCGGTCGACAGTTTCTCTATCTTGTTGTCGCAGAAGGAGGACATATCCAAGAGTTCGATAACCTCCTGCATCCTCTGATCGATCAGCTTTCTGTCAAAACCGTACACTCTTCCGATAAAGACGAGGAGCTCCTTTGGAGTCATCCGTCCATAGAGTTTCGTGTTCGCCGAAAGATAACCGATCCGTCGCTTGGCTTCCTGTTCGTCTTTCGCCTCTCTTCCATCCTGATCGGTGATTACGATCTCGCCCTTCGTAGGAGTCATAATATGCCCCAGGATGCGAAGCAGGGTCGTCTTACCCGCACCGTTCGGACCCAAGATGCCAAGAACCTCTCCCCTGTCCACGGCAAGGCTCACGTCTTCCACCGCAAAGAACTCCTCCTTTGTTCGTTGAAATCGTTTGGGCTTTTTATCTCCCTTTCGTCCTATGTTTCTAACAAAGGCCTTTCCGATATTTGTACAATAAATCATTCGCCTCTCCATTCTTCTCCATACTTCTTGTAAAATGACAGAGCTTGCACCCTGCGACCATTGACGAAGTTTTATACTATTATCTATTAAAATTGTCCTGTCGTGAAGTTTGAATTCTACGATTACCCAAAATGTTTCCGACAAACATATATTCTGTTTACCCGACATTTTATACTATTATTCCTTTGCGTTATGGATATAAATATTGTGTAACGGATAGAAAATAAAACGGATTTTCATAATCACAGAATACATATATCCACACTTTTATCGGATAATAGTATTATACTATTAGAATTGACAGGTGGAATACTTTGAACTATATGATTCTCCAAATTGTTTTTCGACAATTGTACATTCTATATACCCGACATTTTAAGCGGAGAATAGCATTACTGTTTGTATCATTTATGTTGTTTCTATTTCAACCGGATTCTATAGTATCTCCACTGAGAAAAATCCAAGTTCTCTTATGCAAAAAATATCTGCCGAGATGTTTCTCCCGGCAGATACCTTATATAGCAGATATTCATACAAGAGCGGTTTCACGCTTAAAAGACTTCGATATCGGTCTAAGCTTCCTCTTTTCTCAGTCTTCTCACCCAGGAGTTGGCACCGAAGCCCAAACCGAACAGACACCAGAAGACAGGAGCTACCGAAACCACGGAATCATTGAAGAACCCTGCTCCCATATATCCGATCACCGCCAAGAAAAGTCCGATTGCAAAGACCTCCGTCTCACTGTACTCCTTGCGGAAGGCATAGAGCAGAATACTGTCTATCACATAGAGGAGCAGGAGCACCAACAGAGCCGCCAGAGCAACCAAACCTTGGTTAATCGCCACCTGGAGATACCAGTTGTGAGGCTTGTCCACCGTCATATTCGGCGTACCGTAAGCATACCACTTCGCCAAAATATCTCCCTGCGGGAAGTGAAGCATATAGGTGTCGGGACCGTAGCCCGCTATAATCGTATCCTTGAGCAGAGGAAGGGATCTCGACCAGATATAACCACGTGCCGAGCCGATCTTCTCCTTGCCTTCAAAGCCGATATAAGGGGCATCTTTCGGCGTGAATTCATAAAACTTGGGTGTATAGAAGCGAATTTCGCTCGGGTTGCTCAAGTTCAGGATCAACACATCCTGATCCAGATATTTCAGAAGAAGGACATCGACGATCTCTTCGGTTCTGTTTATTGTCCTTTTAATCTTTCCTTTTGAGTAAGAAAAATCTGCAAACCTCGTATCCGAAGTTCTATAGATCTTGTCTTCTCCCTTTTCATAAGGGAGCAATTCCATCTTTTCATCGAAGAGGTTGATATTGCCCGTCGTATTGTCGACAACGAGCATATGCTCACCCTGAAGCCTTAGGAAAAGTTGTTTTCCGTCCACCGAGATCGCACGAATGGGTACATGATCGTGATAATCAAAGTTCTGCTGTACTCCACCCGCAATCCCCAAGTCCTCCAACAAGGTCGGAATCCTCGCAAAGATAGCTCCTTGAGTCGCAATGCTGAATATCGCCACAGCGGCCAACAAGATGGTAAAGGTTGTCAAGCTGATCCTCCAATAGCGGAACAGTTGTCTGAGAAGTACGAAAAGGAAGAAGACCACCACTAAGGCAAGCCCTACGATCCCTGCCCTTGACGTACTTCCGAACAATACGAAAAGAGCACAGATTGCCAAAATCGCAGCGACA
This sequence comes from Filifactor villosus, assembly GCF_042652965.1. NCBI lineage: Bacteria > Bacillati > Bacillota > Clostridia > Peptostreptococcales > Filifactoraceae > Filifactor > Filifactor villosus. Next base: position 96,369 of record NZ_JBHSHL010000005.1, on the reverse strand, counting down.
ATACGCCGGAAGATCTCCTTGGAAAACAGAGCGATTACAAGGAAGAACGGAACCATCATGGCTCCGAAGCTGCCCATATAGTTGTAGTGGAACATTGTTCCATAAATCTTTTCCTTCTCAAATTGAAAACTCAGGGTCGCATTTTGGTATTCGGGAGGCAGGATGAAGCTCCTCGCTCCGGGTGTCTGTAATAGATCTTGACCGAAGAATTGACTGATCCCCATCACCGTTGTCACCAGCATCAGGAAGGACAGACTCCAAAAGATGATCTTTCTGTTCTTCTCGCTTCGGTACGAAGTGATCGCATACATAAACAGCACCGCATAGGCAAGAAGCACGATCATTCCTTCCCTTCTGTCAGGCGCACCCCAGATCGCAACTCCGGGATAAAGGGCAATCACAGTAGAAATAAGACTGAAGGCGAGGTAGACCGCGACCAAGGCAAAGGCAAATCTGAGCAGGATATCCTTCTTCGATCTGTCCTTGCGTCGAAACAGAGCCATAAAGACCAGAGACACTCCCGCCAAACCGATTACGGCAAGTGATTTGTAGTAGGAGAAGAAGTCATAGACAACTCCGGCCGACGACCAATAAGCATCGATCTCCGGCTCCAGAGGAAGCACCTTCAAAAAGACAATCAGCGGAACGATCGACAGCACAAGTGCGATCGGAAGCAATCCCACCCAGTTGGCACTGCCCATAAGAAACTGCTTGACGGCATAAGATTGCTGCTTGGGTTTTTCTCCCTCGCTCTTCTTCTGTTGCTCCTTATCCCTCTCCCGCTTCGACTTCTTCTTACCTTGATCCTTCTCCTCAGTTTCTTCTATCGAAGGTACGGGGACCGCTTCAGCATCCCCTGTCGGAGAAGATGTCTCATCCTTGGTCAGAGAAACCGTCCCCTTTTCTTCCACCGGAGAATCCGCCTTGACATCCTCCTTCACCGAAAGATCTTCCTTGACCTCTTCTGTCAATGTCGAAGAAACTTCTTGGGCTCCTTCTGAGGGAAGAAGCGTCTCGGTCTCGTCCTTTTCCAAGGAAACGGGATTTTCGGGTTTATCCAAGAAGACCTTTTCGGGTTCGTTCGCAACATCAACCGCTTCTTTTGAAGGTTCTTCGTTGAAGGTTGCAACCTCCGTATTTTCTGTCTGTTCCGCTCCCGAAACGAGACCGGGCTGCTCCGAACCTTTCTTGTTTTTATTCTTTGAAACTCGTTTTGATTTTTTCATAACTCTCCCTTCTACATTGAAGATCCTGTCAAGTAGATTTGATTGAAGTGGATCTTCGATGTTTCATATGCCTTTATCAGTTCTTGGATCTGAACATCCATCTGTTCCAGCTCCATCTTCTTCTTCTCCAGACTAAAGGAAGAGACCTTGCCTGCAACGAGCTTGATCTTTTCATTCTCAAGTTCTTCGACCTTTATCTCCCTCTGCTGTTGCAATAATTCTATCTTCTCCTGCAAGAGTTTGAGACTTTGGTACTCCCTTGCCACTCCAGAGCGAATGTCCTCCTTCAACTTGAGAATCTCCGTCTGATCGATGTAGACATCCGCCTGTCGGATCGCCCTGCTTCCCTCATACAGATTCCTGTCCAAAATCAATTTTTGCAGGCTGACCCCGTGTTCCTTCGCGGCAACCTGCATATTTGCGGAAGAAGCCTGCATTCCCTTCAGTTTGATCTCCTCTTCCTTCAGATTGAGAGGTTTGAAACTGTAGGGGATTTCAACGATGGAATATTCATTTAAGTCCTTCAAATTCAGGTACTTATTTAATTCTAACAAATGTTTGTTCAAAGTCAAATACTTTTGCGTTTTATTTTTCTGCATCTCTTGTAGAGAGTTATTCAAAGCATTGTAGTCGTATTTGCTGATCAAGCCCCTCTCCTTCTTGACATCGGCAATGGCGATCTCCTTCTTGAGCATCCCGATCTCCTTATCATGGAGTTTGATCTCCTCGTGGACGGTATCGATCTCATTGAAGAGGTTGCGAATGGCAAACTCGAGAACCACCTTGGTATAACGAACCTGCTTCTCATAGAAGTCCTTCTCCAATACCGATTTTTCCAAACCGAAAGATACCTTGTCGATCATCTGATCATATTCCGGGTTCTGGTTGATGGTATCCGTCAGGATTCTTCCTTGAAAATCCAACTCTTCATTCGAAGTTTCCTGCTTGGATATCTGTTTTTCTGTCCTCTTTATCTCCAAACTGTTCTTTACAGCAAGTTCGACCGCCTTTTCATAGGTGAGGAGCTTGGCTTCCTTCTTTTCCGTATGATTTGCATAAGATGCTGTGGTACAAACCATTGCCAAACTTAGAACTATAGGGATTATTTTTTTTATCATCATGCTACCTCCTTAAGTTATTGGGCTCCGTTCTTCTAATCTGTTGAGCCTCCATCATTTGAAAAATGAGCGATAAGAAGATCGGCGCCAAACTGTATTATAAGCATAGTATAATAATACCACAAAAAAATTAAGAAATCTTTGCAAATCGGTAAAAAAAACAAAAAATCAAAGGCCGAAAGAATGACTCTCTCGACCTCTGATCCTTATCCTTCCATCTTTATTGTATGAAAGATCATATTTTTAGTGCATGACGATAACCTGCTTGGTTGCAGGAACCCAAACATAACCGGTTCCTCTTTCCAAACCGAAGGCATCTCCCAAAGAGCTCAGCGGTAAGAACAGGCTTCCTTTTACGTTTTGGCTCGCCGTATTCATCTTGATGTCTACACCGTTTTTGTTCAAGGTTTTTCCGTTGGATTTTACCTTAACTACGGTATCTCCCTTTGTAAAGGTCGCTGTCTTGCTTGCGCTGTCCCAAGCTACCTGTACTCCAATGGTCTCTGCCACGACTCTCATCGGCAACATGGTGTAACCGTCCTTTGTATAGACGGCAGAGGTCATTTGTTTTTCCGCATCTCCTACCATATATTTATTGGAACCCAAAGTAAAGACCGTTTTTGTCTGTACCTGCGGAACAGGCTGGGGTTGAGGTTGAGGCTGCGGTACCGGCGTCGGTACAACAGGAGCTGCACCTATTGTAAAGAAATCTTCTTTTGCAATCGGTTCCATTCCATATTCTTTTCCATCCGCCAAAATCACGCTGTCCAATTCTTTGGAAGGTTTGACCGCCTTGAAGAAGACCACCTTATAGTTTCCGTTCGGAATCGTTCTTTGAGTTGTCACCTTCAGAGCCGAAATGGTAATCTTACCCATATCGGAACCGCTGGAAGCTCTATTCAAAGTGAATTGAACGACATCTTCATCCTTACCGAGTTTTGCATCTTTCACCGTTACTTTTTCCGCATCGACCTTTACATCTTTACCGAAAAGTACCTTATCGAATTTTCCTCCGGCAACTTTGATTCCATAGATCTCGGAAGATTCCAAAGCTTTGGTCTTCTTCTCTTCAATCACAATCTTACCTACCTCTTCATTGACAACTCCTCCGGAAATATTCTTTTTATCTACGCTAAGACCTACTCGCGGAGAAACTTTGACCAACTCGGTTTTGAGGTCTGCATTTCTAAGCTTTGCTTCCAAAACAACGACATCCGCATCTTCATCCGGTGTCACCTTAAGATCCAGCTTCATCGTGCCACCCTGATCGTTGGTACGGAAGGAGAAATCGTCTACGGGATTGCCCTTCTTATCTTGGATCTTAGCCTTATCCGCTACTTCTTTTGCATCTTTTGCTTCTCCCTTGACAGTTCCGCCTACCACTTTGAAATCCACATAAGAGGTCTGAGGAAGTCTTCCACCCGTAGATTTTAAAACTACAGTAACAGGAATTTCCTTACTTCCTGCAAATTCCGTCTTTACTCCGTTTTGTACTTCAAGCACAGGCTTATACTCTTCCACCTTTCCAACTACCAGTTTTGCACTGTTGGAAGGTGCCTTGATCTCAAGTTCTATCGTATCTTGAGATGCGCTGTCATCGATATCTACAAAGGGTTTTACAATTACAGCCTTATTGGCGGTCGCTCTTAAAACAAGTTTTCTTCCCTCTACACTTACAACCGTCGCCTCACTTACACGCTCCGCCTTCTTCATCTCGGTGGAATCCCACTCCACTCCGCTCGGAAGCGTCAAAGTGACTTCTTCACCGGATTTCAAAGAAACCATAAAGTGAGCAAGTTCTGTATCTCTCTGGTAACCCACGCTGGGAACCTTATTCAAGACCTTTGCAAAAGAAGCATCTTCTTCCGTCATTACAGCAAATACTTTAGTATCTTTTCCAAGTCCTACCGTGTTTGCATCTACGGTAAGTTTTTTCTCGCCAAGGCCGTCGACATCTACGATCCCGCTTATGTTAATCTTATCTCCGCCTTTAACAAGGGCGATGTCATCTTCAGCTAACGTAATTACAATACTCTTCTCCGTAACCACGAGTTGGGGTTTCAAGTCTTTTGCACCCAAAGTAGCCTTTACATCAGCTGAAAGAAACATTCCTTCTTCCAAGGATACCGTCATTGCTCCCGGTTGAAGAATATCCGCACTGTTTGCATTGAGCACCACTTGGAACGGCATATTTGTGTCTTGTTTTGCCGTTCTTGAGCTCACATTGATCTCGGCTCCAAATACCGTTGTAGGAACCATGGCCAAAACCAACAGAGCTGCTGCCGCTTTTCCTGCATACCTTCTCATAAGTAACTCCCTCTCTTTTCTTTAAATTTTTTATTTTATACTTTTTTGTGCATCCTACCCTCTATTGAATTGATCAACCACACGGCTTGAATCCTATCACCACTCAAACCGCTTCAGCAATTATACTTTGCTTCCATGATACTCCAATCGGAGAATAGCATTAACAAAAAAGCATATTACCGAACCAAAATTGGTTTTCTGTCTCTTTAACCAACATTATACCATTAAAAGACAGAATTGCTCAACAAAATTTTACTCTACAATCTTGAATTGTATCATCAGGCTTTTCTTGGTTCCGTCTTCTTTTTGATAGAAAAACTTTGCAATGCACTTGGATTCCTTTGAACTGTGAGATACCTCCTCAAAGTGAAGTCCTCCTGTCAAAGTATCTTCCTTGTTATTCATAAAGTTATACAGAGGCACACCGACCTCATTCACAGTTGCCCGATACTCCTTTCCATTCAAAGAAAGTATGGTCTCTGTCGGAAGTAAATTAACTCCGTCACTATACTTGCTCACGTTTTCAAGTTGAAGATCGAGGTAGAGATCCCTTCCTCCGTTCACAAAACCGCCTTCTCTGATATTGATACGGATGTTTTCATCCATATTGTACTGAGGAAGAAGAGCATAGTTCTTGTTCACGCCGGTATCGATAGCTTGCTTCTGCAAAGAAGTTTTGTAGTCATCAAGCTCCTTCTTCAGTTCTCCGTTTTCCTTTTCCAGTTCAGCCACCCTCTTCTCCAAGGCTCTAATCTTATCATTTGAAGTAATGTAAGGGCAAGAGAGTTTCTCCACCTCAGGCCTTGGCGGAGCGGTGATGCTGATGACCTGACCCTTTTCGTCATATTGTACCTTCATATTGAGGGCTTCAGCGACAAAACGTATGGGAACATAGGCCCTCTTATCATACTCCAGGGTCTGATACTCCTCTCCCATGGGTCTAACATCTCCGTTAAACGAGTAAACATACGGTTTTGACATTACATCATACACAGGCCCGGTCTTTCTTGCCTCTGCCATAACCATAGGTGTAACAGCAAAGAAAAGCAGCAAGCCTACCGATATTATTTTTCGTTTCATCACCCACCTCCTATAAATCAAAACTTCCAAACAATTCTCCCAAGGTGCGGCTTTGGAAAATACACCGTGGAGAGCCCCTATATCAATCCTTTCTCTTTCGGGGCATTCAAAAATTTTTTTGATGCAGATCCCTGTTCTCTATCCCCGTCTTTCAAAGCTTTATCGCATAACATAGCCCTTGTTTGCAAATAAGGACGAAAACCATTTTTGCACTTTCAGAAGGGATATTAGTTCAAGCAGAGAATAACATACCTATACGCAAACCAAGACCTGCCATTACAGCACATTGATATTCCTATAAACTCAAACCATGTTAGGAACACTTTTACATTATAACGAAGATGCTGAGTAAGGAGAAATATCAGTATGTCACTGCACTGATATATCCCGCTTTTATTATACTACATTTTACAACCCGTTCTCCTCTTTGAAGCTAACTGTAATCAAATCGTAAGTATTCCTCCACATTTTTTTAACAGTATCATTAAGCTATTTACCGAAATGCCTAAACTGCATTCAAAGGTAATTAATACTATTCTCCAATAGAAGTGTGGTTATATTTATTTTATGATCACAAAAATCTGTTTTGTCTCCTGTTGAATACAGGTTACTGATATCTATAACTCAAATGACTAATAGCATAAAGAATACTCATACTATTCTCCAATAGAAGTATGGATATATCCGTTTTTTTCAACCTGCGAAAAATCTCTTTATCTTCTATGGTCACAGATTGTTTATATCCATAACTCAAAGGAAGAATAGTATCACACATATATTTGTTAATTTAAACAGAGAATAGTATCAGAGTATTCAAGCTGTCAATTCAATGTGTAATTACATCGGATAATACAACAGGTAATAAGTAATAAATAAAAAAGAGGAAACATTTCTGTTTCCCCTTTTTTATTTATGATTTTTGATACTTACTTAACTTCTTCAGCTTTTACTTCCTCTGCTTTTACTTCTTCAGCTGCAGCAGGCATAGCCTTAGGATAGATTGTTACTTCTTTAGAAGTTTTGTTGTAGAGGTAGTCATAATCTCTTGTCAATCCAAAAGCATCTCCTACAGAAGATACAGGGATGAACATTCTGTCAGCTTTAACAGTAGCCTTTGTTACCATCGGATAAGAGTTACCGTTTTTGTAAAGCATTTTAGCATCTTGAGTTACAGATACTACGATATCTCCATCGATGAAGGTAGCTGTCAAGTTTTCTTGGTTCCATACAACGTCTACTCCAAGAGCATCAGCGATAGCTCTTACAGGAAGCATTGTGTAGTTGTCTTGTGTGAATACAGGAGTATCAAGTTTCATAGCTTGTCCGTCTACTGTATAGTCAGCAGAACCAAGTGTAAAGATTGTAGTTTTCTTAACTTTGCTCATCTTGTCAACAACTTTGATGAACTCATCAGAGTTGATGGTATCCAATAGAGCATGCTTGTTGCTTGTCAAAGCATATTTGCTTCCACGCTTCATTGCAGGATCGCTTACAAACTCACCTACATGAACAAATGTCAATTTGTGTGTTCCGAAGGGGAATGCACGTGTAGATACAACTTCTACATCTTTCAATGTGATCTTTCCGGGTGCATCTGTCTTAGATCTTGTTGCAACTGTGAAGTACAATGTTTGGTCAGCTTTGTCCAAAGTATAAGACTTAACTGTCAATCCTTCAGCTTCGATTTTACCTTTAACATCAAATTTAACTTCATCAGCAAATTTCAATCCTGTCAAAGTAACTCCGAACACTGTTCCGTTCTTCATTGCTCCGCCTTGTGTTTCAGTGATCACGATGTCAGCTACTGCAACTTTAGAGTCTCCACCAAGAACCTCTTTAGTTTCAACTTTCATTTCAGCAACCGGCTTAACTTTAAGGATTACTAGAGAAAGATCATCCATTCCTCTACCTTTAGCTTTAAGAACTACATCTCCGCTTGCATCCCAGTCAGGAGCAACTTCCAATTTAACTGTGAAGTTGTTTGCTCCCCCTTGAGGAGAGTTCCATGTAAAGTTGTCGCCGAAATCACCAACAGCATCTCCTTCAAAGTTTGTTGCGCTAAGAACTTTAACATCAGCGCCTTCAACTTCGAAATCCATTACTTTAGGAAGGTAATCTCTGTCAGAAGTCTTAACTTTAACATCAACTTTGTAAGTATCTCCGTTAGCAAGTTTCTCTTGAAGAGCTTTTACCAATTCCATAGTAACGCCGTAGTCAACATACTCAGCTACCTTGATTGTATCTGTTGCAGAACCTTTTTTAACATCAAATTCTACATCGCCTTTTCCTGCATCTCTTGTTACAGTAAGAACTGCTTGAACAACAGCTTTTGTGCTTGTCAAGTTAAATTTCATTGTTCCTTTGTCATGATCAAACACAGGAGTCGTTCCGTTTGTTACTCTTGTTCCTGCTTCAAATTTGAAGTCTGTGGAAGGAAGTTTAACAATAACTTCTTCTCCAACTTTACCGGTTACTTCAAAAGGAGCAACATCTTGTCCTTTACCTCTTGCAATTTTCTTAACTGTTCCTGTTACTTTTGTAAATCCGCCATCTTTGTCATTCAATTTAGCAAATACTCTTTCAGGGTATGTCGGAAGACCAACACCGCTCAAATCGTAGATGATTTTGTATTCGCCGTCAACCGCATTTTTGAATCTAACTGTTCCGTTGATTTTCAAAACTTGTCCGGCTGCATTTCCGGGTGCCAATTCAGCTTTAGTCAAGTTTGCAACTTCGTAGATAGAGTTTGTAGCAGGTGTAATTGCTGTTGCACTTGTTACACCGATGTTCAATGTCTCGAACACTACATCATCTCCTACCAATTGAACTGCTACAGAACCGTCTTTCAAACCGATGATGTCATTTTCTTCGATTTTGAAAGTTGCAGAGAATGTAGCCGTTCCTTCGCTGTCGTCAACAGAAACAACACTGCTGTACTTAGCTTCAACAGCGAACGCACTAGCAGGTACCAATGTAAGCATCATCAATACCGCTACCAATAAAGAAAGTCTCTTCTTCATTTCTTGTTTCCTCCTTAAAAATTATTATAGTTTTTGAAGGCTTAGGGGCCCCCTCCCTTGTATTCAGTGTATCACCGAATTAACATAGAAGGATTATAGCATTGCACTTTTTTACCGTCAACGTTTTTTCCCCGATGTAATAAAACTGTAATGAACACTGAACCTTATTCAATCCCACAGTAGAAGCAGGTTGCAAAATGATGGCGAATTCGAACCGCCCTTCCTGTTGTCATGAATCGAATTTAATAAGGAAACCGAACGTACGCCGCCATCCTGACAGGAACAGATGTCCCTGTTCATGATTTCGCCGAATTTAAGAAAGCAAATCATATATCTTATAATCATATATGATTTTGCGCCTTCCACCTGACGGTTATCGGTCAAATCATATTGATTACTTATTTACTTTCGTTTTTCCTAGTTAAATTCTATTACTATATTACCCTATTTTGTAAAAAATGTCTATTACAAATTTGTTTCATTTTGACTTTTTTCCTGTAAGATACTCGGTTTGGGTTTCTCGCTAACTTTAAGATGCGGTCTAAGTCCACCTATGTAGTGCACGATAATTGATTTTTGCGATATTATATACCATATGTTGTATAATACTATTATCTGTTAGGATGAACCGACGGACTACTTGAAAGCATATCGTCTTTATGAAGGGTTTTTCGGCAAGGAGATATGTTTCATACCCGGCATTTCATACTATTATTTATTTGAATTATGGATATCAGCGTTCTATAACTCCGTGGAAGATACACAAATTTTCGTGTTCGCAAAATAGCTATAACCACACTTCTATTGGAGAATAGTATCAAACGGAACACAGTATACATATCCTTCATGTGTTGACAACAACAAAAAAAGACGATACTTCTCCATTTGAAAATATCGCCCTCTATCTTCCTTTATGTTTTCAACAAAAATACGTATTGCTGCACGAATGGCACCTAATTCCACTTGTACGAATGATGAGATCCTCCTCTTTTCTCTCTTTGGTATTTTGACAAGCCCGGGGGTACAACTCCTTCTTTGTACGGTATTTTTTAAGGAGATATCTTACCTCCGGCCTCTCCCGGTCTGTCCCGAACGATAAGAGAGTTCGCTTACCACCTTGCCGCTACATATCGTCATCATATTCATAGGAAGACCCCCGTCGTATTCTACGACGATAAGGTCGGCACAGCTTCCTTTCGCAATACTCCCCTTACCTTTAAGCCCAAGAGCCTTTGCGGGATTGTAGCTCACCATCCGGACCGTTTCGACAAGTCCGATCTCTTGTGCCATCATAAATACGGATTCCAACAAGTCTTCCGGGCTGTGTGAGGCGGTGAGGATATTGAAACTGCCTTTGGCAACTCCCGAGGAATAGTTTAAGATCTTATCGAGATCCCAGAGATTAGATGCATCGATGGTGGCATACTTATGATTCTTTTGAACATAATCCAAGGCCTCCGGCTCGACCGGATCCAAAATGATGGAAATCTTGGAACTGTATTTTTTCTCCATGCTCTCAGAGAGCCTGTACTTGGTGGTCGCAACAGGTATTCTCGCCGAGGCCGCATATTTGAAACGATAAGCTATTTCTTCCTGATTTATTTCAAAGCGACGTTCTTTGATCCTCTCCAAAATGGCCCAAGCCAATCTGTCCTTGATATCAAACTTCTCCTTGAGATATTCCAAGAAGTACTCGTCCTTAAAATACTCCTGTTCTCCTCTTACACTGCCCATATAAGTGATGAGGTCGACCAATCCGTTAGAGATCAAGTGTTTCATAAATTCGATATTGCGAATATCGCCGATTCTGAACTTAAGGTGGATCTTATGTTCCACGAGGTGTTTTTCTTCTTTATAGATACGTAGTTTATTCAGTCGTTCAACCGCCTGTTCCCCATCATAGCCTCTGAGAAATTCTTCGATGTCGATGCTGTGATAGACTGTTGTGATGCCCGACAATGCACTTGCTCGATCTACACGGTTGAATTGTCTAAGCATCGGATATTGACTAAAATAGCGTTCGGCCTCTCCAAGGTCAAAGTTCCGGCTTTGAATATTGATCATTCCCGGCATAACGAACTTTCCGGTACAGTCGAGAAATTCCCCTTCAGGTCTATCCCCGATCCGAACTTCTTTGATATGCTCCCCCTCTATCTCGATAGTTCCTTCGGCTACACTGTCCTTCAAAACAATATAGTTGCTATACAGTCTCATTTTTTCACCTCGCCCTTAATCGTTTACCTTACCCCCGGCGATGAGATACAATCGTTTCCTTGTGCCTTGCATCTCTTTTCACAGCTCTTTTTATTATAGCATAATTACTTCCTTAAGTGTCGGTTATTTTTTGTTTTTTCATACTTGTTTAAAAAGGTTTGGTTTCCTTCCTTGAGCCCAAGCGACTTTCGTTCTGAAAATCACTGTTTTCTCTCCGCCTCAAAGAGGTTCATTCCCACCCCATTCAAAAAGCGGAGAAGTCGCCTTATGACAGCTTCTCCGCTTTTACATCTATCAAAAATAAGGAGGACTTATTTTTGATTCCATTCCAACATATCGATCAACTTCATATCTTTCTCATTTGTCGACATAATCTTATTCTCGGAGATGGAGTACACCACATCACCGATATAGAGCAGCCTTTGAATACGGTTGCGATAATCGTGTTCAAATCTCTGATCCTCTTTGTTGTGTGTTACCATTCCCTTCAATTTCAAGCGGTGTCCCTGATCTATCTGATACAGGTAGGCTCCGTCGAAGACCTGTCTTTGTTCCATCCATCCTCCGTAAGAGTCCTTTCTCGGGATCTCGTCAGTCAATACAACAGGAAAACCGAAGTACTTTTTGTCCGGATGATACATAAGAGCCTTGTGGTCATATTCCAAAGGAGTATAGGAACCGCCTTTGCCAAGTACTACATTGCTCAATTCTTTGGGGTTTGCTACATCTCTCACATCGAACATAGAAATCTTAACTCCGGCATTTCGAACATTTTCGCCCGTTACTTTAACATCGTGACCGAAACCGAGGACGTGGGTGTCATCGACCGGATGCAGATAGTTGCTATATCCCGGTATCTTCAAATATCCAAGCACTTTCGGGGCAGATGCGTTCTTCATATCGATGACAAAGAAGGGATCGACCTGTTTAAAGGTTACCAGATAGAGTTTTTCTCCCATAAAGCGTACCGAGTAGATTCTCTCTCCTTTTGCCAGTCCCGACAGAGTACCCAGTCTGTTCATACTTTTATCGAAGGTCTCTACGGAAGTTTCTCCGATCATACCGTTTGTATAGGCAACCCTCAAAACTCCCCTGTATTCATCCATCGCAAATTGGTTAATCAAGGTCCCGCTTATCTTGTTTTCTCCGACATAAGAAATATTGCTTCCTTTTATGTCGAAACGCTTAATCACCGTTTTAATTCCCGTATCCTCGACGATCGGTTGAACGGCAACTTCCGTCGATATCTTTTCTTTCAAACCTTCCGCCGTATCTTCGGTTACAACTTCAACTTCAGGATTAGGCTCGTCAAATCCCAACGGGACCCACGGATGCCAAGGATACACCTCATAGGATACCGCCATGGTATTTTTTGACATATAGAGGGTTTGTGCATCTCCTACATAAGCAATCTGCTTGGCGGGAGTTTTCGAATCTGTGGGAAAACTGCTTATCGTTACGATTGAACGACTTTGATATCCCGGGAAAATCATGATCTTATTGAGAGCGATCACGGAAGAGGTCTCTTTCTTTCCTTCCATACTCTCTCTCAGGACCGGTATCATAGGCTCGATCTGACCGGAATACATATGAGTTTGCGTGACAATCCTCAAGGTATCCCCGTCTTTTCTCGAAGTGATATACGCTCCGTCTTGCGTTGTTTCGCGAATTTTCTTGGGAGATGCCGGCTTACTCAAGTCATAGACATAGACTGTAGTTCTCGCCTTCGAGTCTCCTCTGTAATCGGACAGGATGACACTGAGTTTCTTATTGGAGACGTAGAGTTCCAAGGGCAGCAGCCCTTCAGGAAACTCAATACTCTTCTCTTCTTTGAGAACTCCCTTGGTCGCCTTTACGATTCGGACCTTCTGTTCAAAGATGGAATAGATCCTTTCTCCGTCCGTCTTTATCATATCGGCTTCATCGACACCTTTTACCTGTGTGTTGGTCGTACTGAAATCCGCTCCGCCGGCATCCGCGGAATTTACAGCCTCCTTTGTTACCATCGCCCCTCTTTGAAGCTCCTGCCTCTCGACACCCGGACCGTAATCTCTTGCCATGGGTGCGGGGGAATACGTTTGTTCAAGTGCCTTCGACAAATGTTTCAAGTTCTGTTTGTCGTTCAGGTGAACGATCTCACCGGTATTTTCTATCTCGTATTCCTTGGGGTTCAAATTGATTTTCATATTGATTTCTTCTCTGTTTTTGTACAGAGGAAGAATCAAATATTCTTTCTTCTTATTGTTGTTGACGATGTAAGGTACTCGTTTTCCGTTTTTATCAGTGATAACGATCTTGGAATGGATGTTGTCAATATCATTCTTTGTTGTCAACTTCATCGTCTCATAGACATTCAAGTCCTGTGTGTTCGACGGGTTTTTCGTACCGTTTTTGTTCTGCGCAAAGACAGTCGTTACAAGCACAACCATAATCAGCAGGCTGGTAAGTACAACTCTTATGGCTTTACGTTTCATCGTTCTCCCTCCTAAACTCGTCTTTTTTACTTAGGGCAATACCTCAACCTTCAACAAAACAACCTGAAATCCGTTTTGCAGACAAAAATCTCAAATGCTTTTGCTTGACAAAGGTTCAATGTTTTCTAAAGGATGGAGGGTCTTTCCCGTTTGTAAGTATGTTTGCCTAAAAACTCAGGGAAGCTGCTCAGGCGGACCTTCCTTTTCTGATTTTCTATCACATGATACAATCCACCATTATAATCATAATATCACACTTGTTTTTCGCTTTGATTTCAAAAAGGAAACAATTAAATGACAATATGGAAACAAGCTATAAAAAAGGCTTTGAAGCTGACCTGATCTTTGCCCCCACATTCGCCTGCCGGAAGGTTCGCTTGATATCATCTCACTACTTTCTTCTCTCGACTCTTTTGTCGGCAGGGCTTACTCCTAGAACGCACCATGCTCATCTGCTCCCTGTTGAGTAGACTTACGTGGATCCCTTCGCCTGCGTCTGGCATGGATTTTCAATCACAGACCTTCAAAGCCATCTCCAGTGTAACAGAGATGAGAGGTCTTGTCTATGATTTCATCGACACGGATACGTTTGCATCTGTCACACATCTCACACAGAGAGCAAAACTTCCGTAAAAATCAGGAATCGAAAGCCTGTTCGTGCCGAATCCGTATCCTTTTGAAAGTAAGGCTCATTCCCACCCGTGTGCCGGTACATCGGCATGTTGAAATTCATAGTAATTCTGACAGCAATATAGATTGTTTTGACTTATAACAAAGGTGTAATACAGCTAAATATCAATATATCCGTATAGCATAGAAAGCCCGAACACCCCCAAGTTCTTGATTTTTTTGAGTTTATAAAATACAAAGATTTGTCAAATCAACATTTTGAGAATTTCATTCCTACTATTAAGCTTGATTTTATACTACTATTCTTTTGAATAGTGGATATAAACAATCTTTGACCCATAGAAGACAACATAGTTTTTCGTCATCGAAAAATAGATATATCCATACTTCTATTGAAAAATAGTATTACATCGATTTTTCGGATTCTGCGATATTGATTCAGCGTTTCCTGACAATGCCGGTTTTAATCAAAAATGCTCCCAAAGAAAGAGCGGATCGACCGGAACATCTCACTTTGGAAGCATCTATTCATCAGGCAAAGTTCCGTTATCAAGCGGAGCTTGAAACCGTAGCTAAACCAAATCCCTCTTAAGTCTGAGCAAGAGGGTTTCTATTCTTTTTTCATTTACTTTGATCGCCTTCAACTCCACGTTTCCGATCTGTATTCCCGTAGGATCTCCCTGGTTATCGGGCAACTTACCCAAGCCCTCCAACAAGAGCCCTCCCATTGTTTCATTGACATCGGTCGGCAAATTGAGCGAAAGTTTTTCATTTACTGTCTGTATATTGGTAAATCCGTCTATCTTGTAGGTGGTTTCACTTATCTTCGTGATCTCTTGAATCTCTTCATCTTCATCGTCTTCATCGGCGATATCTCCGACAATCTCTTCCAAGATATCTTCCATGGTCAATAAGCCCGAAAAACCCCCATACTCATCAATCACCACGGCAATCGGCTGTCTGTTTCTCTGCATCTCAAGCAGGAGTTCATCCAAGGCCTTGTACTCATGGATGAGGTAGGCTTCTCTCAAAAGTCCCCGAATATTGATCAACTCAAGGTTACCCTTTCTCACCTGCGCGAAAAGGTCTTTGATGTGAAGCACCCCTATGATGTTGTCGATGTCCTTGTCATAGATCGGTATCCTCGAATACCTCTCCTCAATGATCCGATCGAGCACCTCTCCGATATCTTCATTTACATCGATGGTAAATGCCGATGTCCTCGGTGTCATCACATCCTTGGCCTTGGTTTCGTTAAACCTCAACACCCTCTTGATCATATCTTTTTCAAGATCGGTCACAACGGCATTTTCATTATCGATGATCGCTGTGATAATACCTTCTCTCACATTATCATCTTCCACACTCGTATCTCTACGAAACGTTTTTCCGTTTGCTACAATGCCCAGAGGCGGTCTTAAAAAATTCTGTAACAAACTCCCGGCGCCATCGTCCATATACGTTCCCTCCCATTTTATTTATTGCCTTTATTATAACACTTTTTTTCTTTTTTTCAATCCATAGCGAGTTACAAAACAATATCAGGTCGAAAACGCTTTCATTTCCGCAAAATATAAGAATTGAGGACGCACTGAAGCCTCTTTTCTGCAACGCCCCTTCTTCGTCCGTGCAAAGAAGGGATTCCGGAAACAAGCTTTTTTGAAGGTATGGAAGGAGAAGTTTTGAGCACTTTGTTGAAGGCTCTATGCCGTTTTCCGTTTGATATTATCCTCACGAATTGCCGAACATAACATTTCCTTTGATTGATGTTGATGATTTTGACTTTTTCATACCTGAAATCCTTTATTTTGATGACTGAAGGGGATATAGCCATACTTTTGTCAAAGCATCGTTCTACTTTCTCCCCTCAAGAGATAAAAAAAGAACTGTACTTTTCAGCACAGTTCCTTCTTTGAATGATATACTGGCGGAGAGACGGGGATTTGAACCCCGGATACGGTTCCCCGTATACACGCTTTCCAGGCGTGCTCCTTAAGCCACTCGGACACCTCTCCTCAACTCATAACTCGTTTATCTTATCATACTCTTTTAAGTTTTGCAAGATATTTTCTCTTCTTTCGTTCAAAATTTGTGATATCCAGTTTATCGTTTTTTAATTTCCCAAAAAATTATTGACACCATATATTTCTTAAGTATATAATATATGAAAAATATATAAGTTCTAGTGAAAGGAGTTTCAATTATGGCATTTTTTAAAAATCCTCAAGAGATGCATGAACATCGAGCAAAAAGAATGGAAAAAGAAGCAAGTCAACACTATGCAAAAGCAAAAAATGGAGAGGGCGACTACAACTATGGTTTAGCAAAGCGAAAGTATGAAAGCGCTAAAGAAAGTAGAGAAAAAGCTAAAGAAGCTAGTAAAAAGAATTCGACTTGGTAAAGGAGAGATAATAGGGATGGGATTATTCTCAGATCTTACAAACAGCGTGAAACAAGGCATACAAAATATGCAAGAGTATCAAAATGAAGCTCAAGCAATGGATGTTTATGAATTATGTGCAAGAATAAAACATACGAACGGAACAAAACTGATGGCATATTCTCATGTACTAAGACTCAAATTAAAAAACGAACTTTCTGAAAGAGAGTTAAGAGATCTAGGAAACGACATGAAGAGCCAACGCAATTACAACGCTTGTCTGGCTATTAAGACAGCTTTGGAAGAATATGAATAAAAGCACCAAAAACCTCTTTTGCTTATACAGAAAGGAGGTTTTTGTATTTACTCGTTCCATTCTAAATTCAACGCCCGAAAAAGCCCTTTCTTGATTATGCGAGGAAACACCACATAATTTGAAAAATCAGCATAAATCCAAGTTTATATAAAGGATATCATTCTTAAAGATATTAATAATAAGAAACTTTTGTATTTTATAAAATCGAAGAAAAATCGGAAGTTTTCCTTTGTACGATATTTCCTTAAAAGAAATAAACCGACGGTCAAAAAGAAAAATCAATTATTCGCCTTTGTACGACGTTTCCCTAACGAAGTGTCATACAAACCGTAAGAAAATTACACCCCCTGTCGTTCTGCACCCTTTTGCAGGGCGATCTTATCTTCCCTTTCAAAATGCAGATACTTTGTTCCTTGATATTCCAAGATTCCGATATCTCCTTCCGCCAAATATCCATATTCTTTGGCAGGTACTCTAAACTCGCTCCTCTTGCCCTCTTTATCTTCAAAGGTCACATAGTAGGAAGTATAGGCAGGACTGTTTCCTCCTGAGCGAACTCCCTGTCTCTTAGTTACGACAATGACGGCTTCTCTTTTCACCGGAGAATTTTGATTACGCTTAAACTCCTGCATATTTTTGACCACAACAAAGATAGCGATCCCCATCGTGATTGAAGTCACTATGATGAAAAATGCCATGAATAGAAGAATAGAACCTCCAAATACAAAACCCATATTTTCCTCCTTGTATATACTTCGTTTAAACAGGTCGCTACTTCCATATACCGCTATCGTCCGATAGGCATAGCTGTTTCGCAAGCGAAACGCCGCTTCATCTTCTACATACCGACAACTCAAACAAATAGTAGGGCAACGTTGCACAAAATCATATCTTTTTTATTTTATACAGTACAGAAATCTTGCAAAACAAACATTTCCAAGAATTTTATTTTTTGTATGAAGGTTCGTTCACTGCATTTTTTCGAATGGGCCATACCTATATAAATCCCGTAATCATCTGAATGAATTTCAAAAATGCTGCCATTTGCTTGTATGGAATTTCAAAGAACTATCTTATACTATTTTTCAATCTATGAAAAATCAATTTATCTTCTATGGGTCACAGATTATTTGCATCTACAATTCAAAGGAAGAATAGTATTAAAAGGTACCGCCCGATCGCTTCTTTTTCGAGATACACAACTCCTGTCAAGTTCTCGTTTTCGAAAATGTGTTGCCCGAAGAACATTGATTTTCGATCACTTCATTTATCAAGTTATGCTACTTTTTGGAAAGATAAGGAAATTGCCCTAAGTTTTTTTATTACACAAAGCCTCTTATGAATATTGTAAAAGCAACATCTAAAAACTTCAATAGGCAAATCAACATTTATTTCAAGTGAGAGGTTTCTCCGGTATTTCGAAAGGCGCAAAAAGAAATATTGACATTTCAAACGAAATATACTACAATTAGCTTCAATATAAGGCGTTGAAAAAGAGAGACACGGAAGTCTTCCCTCCAGAGAGTCGGTGAATGGTGAAAATCGACGGGAAGAGCCGGGTTATACACTTTGGAGCCGACACCTGAATTTCAGTAGGGTGCTCCGCTGCCTGCGTTAACGGCAAATGAGATGTGTTTGACACAATCAGGGTGGTACCGCGGACAATTCGCCCCTGTCTACATGACAGGAGGATTGTCCTTTTTTATTTCGATTTTTTCCGTCCGAACGCTAAGGGAGAAATGGAAGAAACAAATAGTATAAGGAGGAACAACATGGAAACAAGAAACGTTTATGACGTATTGCTTGAGCGAGGGTTTATCGCACAAGCGACACATGAGGATGAGATCAAGGAGCTTTTGGGAAAGAAAAAGGTTACCTTCTATACCGGTTACGATCCTACCGCAGACAGCCTTCACGTCGGACACTTTCTGCAAGCGATGGCAATGAGACATCTTCAACTTGCAGGCCATAGGCCCATCATCCTTATCGGAGGAGGGACCGCTATGATCGGGGATCCGTCGGGACGTTCCGATATGCGTTCCATGATGACGGAAGAAACCATCGCTCACAACAGCGAGTGTTTCAAAAAACAACTTTCCCGCTTCATCGATTTCAGTGAAGACAAGGCGATTATGGTAAACAATGCCGATTGGTTGATGAAACTTGAATACATCCCCTTTATTCGCGATATCGGTATTCACTTTTCCGTCAATCGAATGTTGACGGCGGAATGTTTCAAGACCCGTATGCAAAACGAGGGCGGACTGTCCTTTCTCGAATTCAACTATATGATCATGCAGGCCTACGATTTTATGAAGTTGCACGAACTGTATGGCTGCGAACTTCAGTTCGGAGGAGATGATCAATGGTCCAATATCATAGCGGGAACGGATCTGATCCGCAGAAAGAAGGGAGCTTCCACCTACGGTATGACTTTCCAGCTCCTCGCACGCGCCGACGGAGTAAAGATGGGCAAGACCATGTCCGGAGCGGTATGGCTCGATGCCGAAAAAACTTCGCCTTACGACTTCTACCAATACTGGAGAAACATCGAAGATGCTTCCGTTGAAAAATGTTTGGCTCTTTTGACCTTCCTTCCTATGGATGAGGTCCGCCGTCTCGGTGCGTTAAAGGATGCCGAAATCAATCAGGCTAAGGAAGTCCTCGCCTTTGAAGTTACCAAGATCGTTCACGGAGAAGAAGAAGCTGTGAAGGCACAAAACGCGGCAAGAGAACTTTTCGGTGCAGGTACGAGTTCCGCTGATGCTCCCACGACCGAAATCTCCAAAGAGGAGTTGGATCGCGGGATCGGTCTTCTTGACCTTTTAAGACAGGTCGGACTGTCTCCGTCCAACAGCGAAGGAAGACGGCTGGTAACCTCAAACGCAGTATCCGTCAACGACGAGATTATCAGTGATCCTAAGGCTGTAATTGACAGTTCCTGCCTGAAAGACGGGATTATCATGCTGAAAAAAGGAAAGAAAAAATTCCATCAAATCAAAGTCAAGTAACTTCGAGATTAAGCGCTTAGGAGTTCGGGAGGAAGTGCCCATAGAAAAACGCCACGAGGAAGCATTGTTTCTACAATCCTTTGTATCAACAGCTTATACTACGATTCCTTTGAGTTGTGGATATAAACCCATAGAAGATAACACGATTTTTCGTGGCCGAAAAATAGCTATCTATGCTTCTATTGAAGAATAGTATTACACTCAAAGGAGGAGAAGCTTTCGTGCCCGCAGAATCGATATGCTTCCATCGAATCACTCGTGTAGCTTCCTATCGCTTTATGTTACAAAAGCACGCTGACTTCAGCGTGCTTTTTACTATGGGATTGCTTGCCTAACGATATACCGGCACATGGGTATTTTTCCCCACATTACTTTGCGGTAGAAATGTACTCTATCCGTTTTGCAACCGCGCAAATTCATTTTATACTATTATTCTTTTGAGTTGTGGATATAAATGTTCTGTGAACAATAGAAGATAGAACAATTTTTCGCAGTCAAAAAACAGATATATCCATCCTTCTATTGGAGAATAGTATTATACTATTCTCCATGAAAATTGTTCGGTCTTGAAGTTTAAATTCTACGATTACTCAAAACGTTTCCGGTAAATATATGTTCTGTTTACTTTAGGTTTTAAACGGAGAATAGTATTATTTCCCGTGGGGTTCCGGTCGGTGTTATCCACCATTTAAATGACGAATACCATGAAAACACCGCACAATTCCAAAAAGTAGAAGAAATTCAGTTTTTCTTGAACAAACACATTTCTGAAACCCCTCATTTTAGAGCCTTTCTATATCTCCAAAACAAATGGAACATCATTTTGTGTTTTTATGCGGTACTTCCCTATTATTCGGTATCTCCATCATAACACGGAAGAGTCCCGTACAGCTGAAAGGAACAGGACTGTCGATATGCCGAAATACCGGATTCTTCCGACAACAATCTCAATGCCTTCTTTGCCTTCTTTAAAGAAGGGGGATCTCGCCTTGTCTTCCATTCACAAAGGCCGAAACAAACTTACCCACATTTGTATCACACTCTTCTACGGCCTCCCGGGAATAAAAGGCCACATGAGGTGTTATCAATAAGTTGGGATGTGTCAAATCCTTTAAATAAGCGGAATCGGGATCTTCACTCTCAAGTACGTCAAGGGCCGCAGCTCGGATCTGTCCTTTGTCTAATGCTCGCAGCAGCGCTTGTTCATCTATGATCTCTCCTCTGCTGCAATTGACTATAATCGGCGTTTTGCCAAGACCGGTCAAAAAAGTTTCGTTTATCATCTTTCTCGTGCTGTCAAGCAACGGAACGTGGATCGAGATAATATCCGCTTTTTCCCGGATGACATTCAGGTCTACCTTCTCTACAGCGTTGGCTTCCGCCATCTCATCACTGATGTAAGGATCGTACACATTTACCTTACAGCCGAATCCGCGTAACCGTTCGTTGACTTTTCTTGCAATACTCCCAAATCCAATGAGAGAAACTGTCAAATTGCTCATTCTTCGAAGCGTGTTTCCGAACTTCGTATAATCCCACTCTCCTTCTTCCTGAACACTTTTGTGATACGCATTTATCTTTCTGACACAGTTTAACATCAGTGCCAGGGTATGGTCCGCCACTTCTTCTATACAATAGCTCGGATTGTTCGACACAAGAATTCCCCTGCTCTTTGCATATTCAACATCGACCGCATTGTATCCGATAGAGGCGACACAGATGTATTTCAAGTCCGTCAGTGCATCTATGACCCTTCGGTCTATCGGTTCATAAAGGCTGATGAGCACGACTGCATCCGAACAGTTTTTTATAATGTCATCTTGAGTTTTGCAAGGCTTGTAGATCAGCTCAAAACCTTCAGCAAATTCACTTACCTTTTTGTGATCGACATCTTCGGTTATCTGGTATACTTTGATCATGGGTTTGATTCCTCCGTTTCATCATAAATATCCGTACATCTGTTCCTAAAAACCTTCTAAGGAAACACCGTACAAAGGCAAGTTTTTGATTTTCCTTCGATTTTATAAGACGTGAAAGTCTGTCATATAAATGTTTTCAAGAATTTCATCCTTCGTACAAAATGGACCTTATGCCGACTTTTCGAATTATGCGGTATCTCCCTAATACTATTATTCTTTTGAATAGTAGTATCAAATGGAACATATGAGGACGTAGCGATTACTCCCTCAAGATACCGCTTAGGCAAGAAGGCGGACAACTCCTTTCCCGAATATGAGGGACATTGTGCGTAATAGGACGGTATTGGAATACAGTTCTAATCCTTTTCCGAAAAAATCGAGAGTCGTTCGATCCGATCAAAGGCCTCTTCCAAGTGAGGGATGTCGATGGTGAGGGCAAGACGGATATAGCCTTCTCCCGCATTTCCGAAGGCAATACCGGGCAGAGCAACAATGTGAGCTTCTCTTAAGAGGATGTCACAGACCTCCGTACTGCTTAAACCGGTTTCCTTGATATTGACAAACATATACATACTTCCACGCGGAGGGATACAAGACATCTTGGGAATGGAGCAAATTCTCTTATAGGCGTAGTCTAACCGACTCTTTACCTCCTGCACGATTGGAGGAACCACGTTTTTGCGTTCTCTCAGTGCATAGATGGCAGCTCTTTGAGAAACTGAAGGAGCGGTAAATACATTGTTCTCATTGATATCTTTTATGGTCTTGATCAAAAAATCAGGTGCTATAATGTAGCCTATCCTCCATCCCGTCATCGCATAATTCTTGGAGAAGGTTCCCAGAATGATCGTACGTTCTTTCATTCCTTCGAGAGAGGCGATGGGAATAAAGGGCTCGTCAAAACTGAAGGCCGTATAGACATCATCGGCAATAACAATCAGATCATGCTTGAGGGCAACCTGTGCGATCTGTTCGAGTGTAGACTTACGAAAACAGGTTCCGGTGGGATTGTTCGGCGTATTTACAACCAAAGCTTTGGTACGGTTTGTAATAAGTTGCTCCAGCCTGTCCACATTGATTTCAAACAACTCTTCTTCAAAGGTCGGAAGGTAGACAACCTTACCTCTGCACAATTCAATCTGTTGCGGATAGGGAGTAAAAAAGGGATCGTGAATAATCACTTCGTCCCCATCATCCAAAATCGCTTCCAATGCAAGCCACATGGCATGACAACCGCTTGTCGCTATCATAACTTCCTCACGTTTAACATCCATCGCAAAGTCTTCTCTGTAATAGTTACAAATCTCATCCCTGAGCTCCGGATCTCCAAAAAAGTCGGTATAGTGTGTATGACCTGCCTTTGCATCTTCCATCGATTTGTCGATAATCAGATCATGTGTGGTAAAATCAGGATCTCCCAAACTGAAGTTGATAATATCATCATATTTGCTTAACAAACCGGCGCTCTCCCCCATGGGAGTCGAAATATCGTTCCAATACCTTTTTGAAATAAATCTGTGCTTCATTATCCATCTCCTCCTTAACGATCCATGCGGGTTTCAAACAAAACCTTGATTCCTTTTCTCTTTCGGTATGAGTTTTTCGTATTGGACAAACCTCTCGATATGGATCCTCCTCACGTTTGAGGCATAGCCTCTGCAATTCATATCTCATCTAATACTATTCTCCAATAGAAGCATGGATATATCGTTTTTTCAACTACGAAAAATCGGTTTATCTTCTATGGTCACATATTATTTATATCCACGACTCAAAGGAAGAATAGTATACTACTCTCATGACCGAAATAACAGAAACTCAGTTTCTATTATTTTAGTATAAATAGAATTTTTATTCAATATATTTTTTTACGAAAATAAATTTTCTTATAATTTTAATTCTATTGTTGACATTTTTTCTTTTTAATTCTATAATTTGTTTTAAACAGAAACTTAGTTTCTATAAAATTTGACAAGAAAGGAGTATTGATATTTTTTGAAATATCAAACGTGAGCATCATGAGTCAAAATGCTGTTATAAAAAAACCCGATCGACAAGAGGTCTCCAAGTTTTTGATACCGTCTCTCATCGGAGCATTTATATTTCTTTGTCCGATTCCATGGAATGACTCCATAAACATTCCGATCGGTATTATCTCGGATCTTCTGGCAAAGTTGATTAAGCCCTTTGCTCCCCAACTGCTCTTGTTCTTTATTTCATCATCGGCCATTGTATCTTTGATCAATCGCTTGTTTAAGCCCGCTTTTATCAAGAACAATACCTTGTTGAACAAATTGTTTTCTCCTTCACCGTATTATTTGGTTGTACGAATCTTAGGCTCAATCGCCACAGCTATGATTATTTTCAACAAGGGACCTGAGTTTATCATCTCGCCGGATACGGGAGGAACGATGCTCTCCCTTCTTCAAACTCTGATTGCATGGTTTTTTGCGGCATCGTTTTTAATGCCTTTGTTGATGGATTTCGGAATCATGGAATACACGGGAACACTACTCAAAGATTTCACACGACCCTTATTTAAGATCCCGGGAAGAGCTACCGTAGATTTGCTTGCTTCGTGGGTCGGAAACTGTAACGTAGGTGTCGTATTGACGACACAACAGTACGAACAAGGCTACTACACTGCAAGAGAAGCCATTACCATATCAACCTGCTTCTCCGCTGTATCCCTGCCGTTTTGTCTGGTTATTGCCGCAATGCTTAAGGTGGAATCCAAATTCATTCCCTTCTATGCGATTTTATGTATTACCGGGATTCTCAGCGTCATTATTATGACCCGTATCCCTCCTCTCTCTTCCTATCCGGATGAATACTATGCTCCCGTAGGTCAGAGAGTTCACGAATCCGAACCGGAGGGAATCAAAAAAGGACAATGGGCATTGCACCTGGCAGTTGAAAAAGCGAAAGAAGCTCCCGATTTCTCTCAACTTCTTTATCGAGGCTTCGATGTGTTTATGGGGATTGTCTTTAATCTTACCCCCATCGTCATGTGTTACGGTACCCTCGCTCTGATTTTGGCGACCTATACACCCCTGTTCGACTATTTGTCTCTGCCGTTCGGGTATTATCTGCAACTTTTGGGATTGGAAGAAGCATTTGCTGCCGCACCCTCAACCATAGTGGGTTTTGCGGATATGTTTATCCCCGCGATCCTGGCTGCAAATATCGCCTCTTTCAAAACACGTTTTGTAATCGGGATTTTATCCTTAGTACAAATTATCTATATGACAGAAGTAGGCACTTTGATCATAACTTCCAAAACTCCGATCGGTTTCGGCGGTGTACTGTTTTTATTCTTACAAAAAACAATTATTGCCCTGCCCATCATCGTTCTTCTTACCAACCTATTCGGAATTGCCTAAAGAGCATAGACCTATAATAATGCAAAAAAGGATTTCCGTCCTATATAGGCGGAAATCCTTTTTTATCCAATACATTCGGAAAGTACAGCCAGTAAACACCCTCTTATACTATTCTTCCTTTAAATTATAGATATAAACAATTTGTGACCCATAGAAGATAAAACGAGTTTTCGCGGGTTGAAAAACAGATATAACCATACTTCTATTGGAGAATACTATTATCAATGCTTCTCTACAAACGTCTTTGCGACTGACTGTATTGAATATTCTTCAAAATATAGCTGATACTCTCAACCGTACTTCTCAATTTCTCCTCCAACATGTCGATTCCCTTCATCTCCATCCGGGTCCTCGGTCCGGAGATACTCACATTCAGATTGAGTCTCCCTTGATGATTCTTCAAGGGAATGGATATACAAAACAAGCCGTACTCATACTCTTCAACGTCATAGGAGACCTCTTTTTCTAAAATGTTTTCCCGTTCTTTGCAATAAGACTCATAACTCATGATCGAATTTACCGTACGATATTCGGGCAACTCCGAATCGAAATACTCCTTCAACTCCTTATCGGTTTTGGAAAGAAGAAACAACTTTCCGCTCGCAGAACAGTTCAAAGGAGAAATCGGCATTAAGGTGGAAGAGATCACGGAAGATTCTCCCTTGAAGGACAATAAACAGAGCACTCTGGAATCATACTCAATATTTAAATTCACAGACTCTCCGAGCTCATTGGCAAGATTTTTCATAAACGGTTCACAAATGCTTGTTATCGTCATTGAAGAACGTACTTTTATCCCATAAAAAGCAAACAGCTTCCCTAACCGATAAACATCGGTGTCTCTATCTTTCTCCAAGTAATCGCTTTGTTCCAAAGTGTAGAGAATTCTATGCAAGCTTGCCTTGGAGATATTTATCTTCTTTTGAATTTCCATAAAAGTCATAGAATCGTTTTCAAAGATACAATCAATTACCTTTATACTCTTATCCAACATCTCTATCCTATACTTCTTATCCTTATCCGACCGAATTATTTCGTTCACAATACGCACTCCAAACTTTTTTTCTTTATTTTATACGAATTCTTTAATAAAATCAACTTTAATAAATCCAAGATAAGCAAAAACTGCCGTGAATTAGTACCCTCTTGCGATGAAAGAGCAGAGATATCCTCCTCTATACATATACAGAGATATTTGAAGCAAGCATAGGGATACACAAGCTCGGTATCAAGGATTTATACTATTTCATTTGATACTATTCTTCTTTTGAGTTGTGGATATAAACGACCTGCGACCATAGAAGATAAACCAATTTTTCATAGGTTGAAAAACAGATATATCCATACTTCTATTGAAAAATCGTATGAATTACGGATGATGCCGATTTGTACTCCGTGAAAGAGGAAACGAATGTTTGTGTTTACAAAACGGATATATCCATACTTCTCTTGGAGAATAGTATTACAGATAAATGTATGACTGTCATCCCGACAAAAAGGCATGCGAAATCCGCATGCCTTTCCCCTATCAGGTGTCTTTCCAAAATGGTCGTTGTGAACATTCGTTTTCGAGTTTTTACCGATGTACAGGCAAAGCCTTATACTATTCTGCGATAGAAGTATTGTTCCATTTATCCTGAGATGACGAACATTTCGCTTTATCTCCTACCAAGACAGAACGCACTGTCATGTAAATAAATAACCGTATTCTCTCAAAAACATACTTCCGCATCCACCCGAACTGAATCGGTGCTTTCTTACTAAAAACCATCTTTGTTATTTATATTTTCTTCTCAAACCGAAGACCAACAACAATAATCCCGGAATCGCCGAGAACGCGAACGGCATTCCCACATTGTCCAACACACCTGTCTTAGGAACAGTTCTTCTTACGCGATTTGCCTTCGCCTCCCGAACTACACCTGCAGATTCAGGAGCTGTTTGAAGTTTGTTTGTCTTTTTCGTCTGTTCTTTTATCTGTTTGGATGCCGCATGTTCGGTTTGTTCCCCTTCTCTTTGATTCGAAAGGACTTCCCGTGCTTCCTTATCCGTTCTTGCAGATACCACTTCTTCCTGAGAGTTGTTGTCGTTTGTAGGACGAGATACGACTTCTTCCGTTGTAAGCGTTCCTGTGCTTATAGGATTGTCCGATGTTGATCCGTACTCGGACATATCCCTGTCTCCTGCGTGATCAACTCGGTCTTCCCTGTCACTTCGGTCTTCTCTATCATCACGATTCGAGTGATCCGTACCGTTTTGATCCCCCGGAGTATTCGGATTCGTTCCCGGATTGCTCGAATCCCCCGGTGTATTCGGATTCGTTCCCGGATTGCTCGAATCTCCCGGAGTATTCGGATTCGTTCCCGGATTGCTCGAATCTCCCGGCGTATTCGGATTCGTTCCCGGATTGTTCGAATCTCCCGGCGTATTCGGGTTTGTTCCCGGATTGCTCGAATCCCCCGGCGTATTCGGGTTTGTTCCCGGATTGCTCGAATCCCCCGGCGTATTCGGGTTTGTTCCCGGACTGTTCGAATCCCCCGGTGTATTCGGATTCGTTCCCGGACTGTTTGAATCTCCCGGTGTATTCGGGTTTGTTCCCGGATTGTTTGAATCTCCCGGCGTATTCGGGTTTGTTCCCGGACTGTTCGAATCCCCCGGTGTATTCGGATTCGTTCCCGGACTGTTTGAATCTCCCGGTGTATTCGGGTTTGTTCCCGGATTGTTTGAATCTCCCGGCGTATTCGGATTTGTTCCCGGATTGTTTGAATCTCCCGGCGTATTCGGGTTTGTTCCCGGGTTGTCGGGATCGGGACTTGTTCCACCGCCTCCGTTATGATCCGCCCTCTTTGTATTGGTAATCAAAAATCCGTTTACCTCATCATTGATTCTTACATGGACATCATAGCCCGAAGGAACGTCGACTTCTTCCACACTGTAATCAATAACGTTTCCTCCGTCATCCTTCCGAGGAAGGTTTGCAAACACACCCTGCCACCGGTTGTTTTCATCCAAAACGAATTCGGTGCCTTCCGCCTGCCCGTTCTTGAGCAGGGCTATGGTCACAGGACCTGCAATATCTCCTACCCACTCTTTGCGGATGTGGATATCCTTGGTTGCAGGAGGCTCCTTTTCATTTTTTACCAGGAAGCCGTTCTCCATATCTCCTGTGATAACTGCACGATAACCTTGAGGAATATCTTTTTCTTCAATGGTATAGGAAATGACTTCTCCGCTCGGCATATATTTGGGAAGGGAATCAAAACTTCCCTGCCACCCGTTCTGTGCCTTCAATACCAGTTCCTTATCTCCGGGCTTTAGCACCACGGTAATTTCATCAAGGGGAGTTGTTTCACCCAGCGTCAGTTCCCACTCTTTTCTTACCGAAAGATCGACGGTTTTTGTATTGGTAATCAGTACATCGGTCTCATCAAGGACACTTACCTCCCCCTTATAACCTGCTACGCCGACTTCTTCGACCTCATAGGCAATGTCCATATGCCGATCGTCTGTCTTGGGAAGGTTCTCAAAACGTCCCTTCCACTGTGCATCCGCCCTCAACTCGAGAGTTTTGCCCTTAAATTCTCCGTTTTCCTTCAACCTCAAGGTAATGCTCTCAGGCTTGGCATCCTCCGCTCCCGCGACCCACTGTTTTTCTACATTGATCGCTATAAGCGGAATCTGTCTCTTCTTATTTGTGATCGTTCTGGTAATCCCGCTGCTTCCCAGTGTTACGGTAAGCTTTTCAGGGTTTCTCTCATATCCGAGAGGAGCCGTCTTCTCTTCGATTTCATAGATTCCGTTGGGAAGCTTGTGCTCCGTATAGGTGAAGCCTCTTTCGTTTGTAGGAGCAAGCTCAATGGGCTCCTCTGCATTCGCCGTATTTTTTATCGTAAACACAGCTCCCGCCAATCCCTTTGTCATATCATCTTCATCAACCTTGTAGAGAAAAATTCGGTTGGATACATCAATGGCAATGCTTCCGCCCTGAAGATCCTTGCTTACCGAGTGAGCACTGATCTTATCTCCCGTAGCTCCGTTTCTCGGACGAAGGGTCTGACCGTTATCTTGGATAAGGGCCTCGTTGCCTACATTGGATCCGTCCAAGGGAGCGGTCGTATAGTAGATGAAGGCATACTGACCTTTTCCGGAATTGGGTATGGTCAATTTAAAGGTCGTAAAATTGTCCAGATACTCTATGGTATAATCCCTGTCTTTTACCAAGGTTTGGATATTTCTAATATTGTATGTGTCCGGTTCATATTCCCCCTTAAGCAGCCTTATCTTCTCGGGGATAAACTGCATGGGAGCTCCTTCTCGAGAGATGTTGTCGATGACCGTAAGCGTATCGAACTCCCTTTCCGCTCTGTTGATCGCAAGTGACCAAAGATGGGCATGCTGTCCTCTCTTGCCCAAGGCGGGAGAGTCGTACGTTCCTTCCGCTCCTCCCCTTACTTCTCCTCCACGCTTACGAAGGATCTCTCCATTGACTGCTATAGGGTTGGAGACATTTCTCGCAGTGGTGATCTCGATCTGAGATACACCCGTCACTCCACCTATGGGAACAACCTTATTGTCAACGGGAGAAGGGCCCGTCTTTACCGAAATATTGACATTCCCGTAGATGTTCTTGACCATATCATAACCCTGGAGGTTCCTATACTGTTCCAAATTCTTGAGTGTAACAACCGCCTTACCTCCATCTACTCCTCCATTGGACACGAAAGCAAGATCCGCAATCGCCAGTTGTTGTCCGTTCCTAAGATTGACCTTAAGTTCCACTCCTCCTGACTGCATCGAGAACCCTTCTCCTACGCTTATTTCAAAGAAATCTCCATCGTTTAGATTCCCGTTGTACGCATCCAAATTAAACTTGGTCGTGATCGCATAAGGACCGTTGATCACCATCTTATACTTATGGTTCGTATGTTGTACCGGTTGCCCTACAAGATTTACCATCTTGAAGTCCGTCACAACGTTCTCCAATTTCTTCGGTTGTGTCTGCGCCTCTACAAAAGAGAGGTCGGACAACGACGATGCGACCAGCGTCAACAGCGTCAATAAGGCTACCATAAGTCTTCTTAATTTCATATTCACAATCTTCCCTATACCTTTCTTCCTACATAAAACACCTGTTCAAAGGTCCTTCTCCGTCCTTTTTTCAAATGAAATACCCTTGTAACAGGTTGAGGATAACTCCTGCAAGTGCGACAGGCTTGCTTGGCCAAACAGAATAAAAATCTGTGTTTCCTCAAGTTCGGTCCACCGGAATGAAGATGAAACTCTTCTTCCATCTTTATTCCGCAAAGCGTTTGCCCGATATATCCACTTCCGATATCCGAAGTCTATCTTACCCCGATCTTACAGGGACTGTTCACTTTTATTTCTGCGTACAAAAATCTTATATCCTTCTCCCACAACAAACGGGATCAAGGCAAAGGGCAGAACAAGACTCCACTCCTTCATCCCCAGAGGTACAGTCTTAAACAGCGTCTGTAAGAAGGGTACATAGATGACCACCATCATCATAACAAACGAAAATGCCGTTCCCATCACCAAGGCCCTGTTGGAGAAGATGCCGATCTCAAAGATGGTGTGTCTTTGAGACCTCGCCGAATAAGAACGAAGCAATTCCGCCATAATCAAGGTTACAAAGGCAATTGTTCTGGCTCCCTCCAAATGCTCTCCAAAATGTCTCAAGCCGTAGTAATACGCTCCCAAGATCGCTATACAAAGCGCCGCACTCTGGATCACGACCCTTTGGAAGGTCATCTTGTCAAGCACGGGTTCGTCCGGATCTCTGGGCGGAATCTCCATGATCTCACTTTCTCCCTGCTCCACACCCAAGGCAAGTGCCGGAAAACTGTCGGTGACAAGGTTGAGCCACAAGAGCTGGATAGGAAGAAGCGGGATCGGCCACTTCATAACAATACTCAAAAGTACGATCAAAATTTCTCCTATATTACAGGACAAGAGGAAGGAAACGAACTTCTTGATATTGGAATAAATGATCCTTCCCTGTCTTACCGCCTCTACAATGGAAGCAAAGTTATCGTCGGTCAGTATGACCTCCGCCGTATTCTTGGCGACATCGGTCCCGGTAATACCCATTGCAATTCCGATATCGGCCCTCTTTATTGCAAGTGCATCGTTGACTCCGTCTCCCGTCATCGCCGTAATATGACCGTTCTCCTTCAAGGCGGTGACGATCTTCACCTTGTGTTCGGGAGAAACCCGCGCATAGACCCTTTTGTCCTTTACAAGTTCTCTCATCTGCTCGGGAGTATAGGAGTCGAGCTCCTCTCCCATGATAGCCTGTGAGATGTCCTCAACCATTCCAAGCTCTTTTCCGATGGCAAAGGCAGTTTCCTTATAGTCTCCGGTTATCATAACGGGGATGATGCCTGCCTTCTTACACAGCTTGATCGCTTCTTTCGCTTCGGAGCGAGCGGGGTCGATCATCCCGACCATACCTACAAAGACCATGTCTTTCTCTATCGTTTCTATACTGATATCCGTCGGCATCTGTTCATAACTTCTGTATGCCATTGCAAGAACACGCAGGGCCTTGCTTGCAAAACCGCTATTGATCTTGAGGATCTCTTCTCTAAGTTCCTTCGTCAAGGGAAGTTTCTCTCCCTGTTGAAGGAGGAACGAGCTGTGGGACAACACGACGTCGGGTGCACCCTTCGTGAATGAAACCACTCTGTCGGAGCCGATATTCTCATGGAAAGTCGTCATCATCTTCCTGTCGGAGTCAAAGGGAAGTTCGTTCAAACGAGCATACTTCGCGTTGAACTCGTCCTGAAGCATCTTCTTCTTTCCCGCAAGAGTGAGAAGGGCTCCTTCCGTAGGATCGCCCATAACGCCCAAAGCATCTCCTTCTGTTTTCTTAAGTTTGGCATCGTTGGCAAGCAAGGCGATCTCCAAAAGTCTCTCCAAAGAAGGTACCTTCTCCGGCACCGCTTCCTCATCTCCATCCTTGATCTTACCTTCAAGGCTGTAGCCGGTGCCTTCCACCTCCAAGATCTTTGCATCAACATAGACCTTTACGACTGTCATCTCATTTTGTGTCAAAGTTCCGGTCTTATCCGAGCATATGACGGTGGTCGTTCCGAGGGTTTCCACTGCGGGAAGTTTCTTTACGATCGCATTCTTCTGTGCCATCCTGCTCATCCCCAGTGACAGAACCACGGTAACGATGGCAGGTAATCCCTCCGGAATAGCTGCGACCGCCAAACTGACGGAGGTCATAAACATCTCCAACATGGGAAGTTTTCGGATCACTCCGATACCGAAGACAAGGGCACAGACGACAAGTACGATGATCCCCAAGTCTTTTCCGAGTTTTGCCAGCTTCTTCTGCAATGGAGTCTGCTCTGTCTCGTAGCTCTGGATCATACTGGCAATCTTTCCGATCTCCGTGCTATGTCCGGTTTCTACAACAACTCCCTTACCTCGACCGTAGGTCAGTATTGTGGAAGAAAACGCCATATTCTCGCGATCTCCCAATTGGATATCTCTATCGTAAGACACCTCTGCCGACTTCTCTACAGAGACGGACTCTCCGGTCAGCGATGCCTCTTCTATCTTCAGGTTTGCACTCTCAATCAATCTCAGATCGGCGGGAACAATGTCTCCGGTCTCCAAGATGACAATATCTCCCGGCACAAGATGTTCCGCAGGTACCGACATCGGATGACCGTCACGAAGAACATTGGCATTGGGCGCCGCCATCTTTTGAAGAGCCTCGATCGCCTCCTCCGCTTTTCCTTCCTGATACAGACCGAGAAGCGCATTTACAAGCACGATGGCAATAATGATGAGTGCATCGGTCCTCTCTCCGACCGCGAAGGACACCACGCTTGCAAACAGCAGGATCAGCACCAAAAAATCTTTAAACTGATCGATCAGCTTCGATATAAAGCCTTTTTTCTTCTCTTCCTTCAACTTGTTCAGTCCGTACTTCTGTGTATTGTCACGGACCTTCTCCTCGCTTAGCCCGCTCATTTTATCAACCCCGAAATGGTCCAGGACTTCCTGAACTGTTTTTTGGTACCACAGTTGTTTTTCCATATGATCTCCCTTCGCTGCTCATCCGAAAACGCTCCGTTTTCAAAACCTGTTTTATTGCATACGTTATGTTTATACCCTATTTTCGGACAGTTAAAAGGCAGGTCTTTGTTTTTTTGTTCGATTGAGAACTCCCGCCTTCTTGAACTCCCTCCCTATTGATATGAAAAGCGAGGGCTTAACAAAACTTGTATCAAGTCCATACCGATATCATTACATATCATTACAGTTTGTTTACAGCTTGCCTTTGTCCGATGTCTCCTTATCTTGTTCGTCATTTGAATTCCCGATAACACCGATTTTTTCTTTACAAAAGAGAAAACGAATGTTTGCGGCGACAAAACGGATAGGACTGGACTGCCAGCGGAGAGTAGTATTATACTATTCTTCCTTTGAATTGTAGATATAACTAATCTGTGGCCCATAGAAGACAACATAGTTTTTCGTCATGGAAAAATAGATATATCCACACTTCTATTGAAAAATAGTATAAAACATAGATCCTTACCCAAAAATCATTGGAAGGACGATAAGCTCCAACGCATTCAATCTTTCAATTCCAATAGACAACAGTAATCCTTCTTGCATCCATAGGTATAATAAAAAAAGAGTATTGTCAAGTCATCGGCTTTTACAATACTCTCAGGGGTTTTTCGGTACCGTTTTCGGCAGTTCTCTAGTCGACCTGTTTGGCCAAAAAAGCTTCAATCGCCTTCATAGCCTCTTCCTCGTCAGGTCCTTCCACAAAGACCTCAATGCTCTCTCCGGTTTCCACCGCCAAGGCCATCACTCCTATAATAGATTTGCCGTTGATACGGTGTTGTCCCTTTTGAACCTCGATCTCCGATTCAAAATTGTTGCACTCCTGTACGAACAAAGCTGCAGGTCTTGCATGCAAGCCTCCTTTGCTCTTAATTTCAAATGTATTGACTAACATAGTTTCCTCTCCTATCTAAGATCTTCCTTATATTTGCCATAGTACTATCTACCGATTGTGTCGTTTTGATGCTATCGTGTGCCTTTCTTCATTGAGGAGGGTGCTCCATCGCCTGATCGAAGGTCCTCTTCCCTAAGTTTGTCGGCAAAGGCCTGTATCTTCTTCAATCGGTGGTTCACCCCCGAGCGTCCCAAGGAGCCTCCCAGCATATCGGCAAGTTCCTTAAGGCTCGAGTATCGATTCTCCAACCTTGCTTCAGCCACGATCCGAAGTTCGTCCGGCAAAGCTTTTAGGCCTACGGTATTTTTTATATAATCAATGCTCTCCACATGTTGAACCGATGACTTTACAACCTTATAGAGGTTTGCCGTTTCACAGTTTACCATTCGGTTCACCTTGTTTCGAACTTCTTTTTTCGCTTTTACATTTTCGATCAGGAAGGTGTTTTCGTAGTCGCCCATCAGGGTCAAAAGATCTGAGATGTCGTTGCTGTCTTTGATGTAAATGACGTTGTTGTTCTTTCTCCTCGTTACATTCGCTCTAAGTTGAAGGCTCTGCAGGAGTTGCTTAAAATTCCCGCTGAATTCATCGTCCCCCGTCACAAATTCGATGTGGTAGGACTTGCCGGGATCGGTTGCCGAACCTCCTCCGATAAAGGCACCTCGGATATAGGCCTTGCTGTTCATCTCGGACCTCAAAACAAAGGGCGGTATGGAACTGGTCAAGCGAAAATACTCTCCGTCCTTCTCAATCAGTCCGGTCTTCAAGAGAATGTCATTGCCCCTCTTCCTGTCGATGACTTCCATCGTATAGAGCCTCTTTTTGAGGTTCTCGTTTTTGTTGACGCTGATGCGCATATTCAAGGCAAAACACTTCTTGACGATACGCACGATCTTCCTGCTGACCGCAGGGTTCTCTATCGTAATGACGAAAGAGAGAAGACCTCCTCCCACAAAACGGATCTTTCCGCCCATGCGAATAATCCCGGAAAGCTCACTGATCTGTTGCTCCTTGGTCTCCGGGATAATCCTCGCCAAGTTGTTTTTTACTTCCGTAGAAAAAGACATCTCTATCTCCTGCTCTTTATTTTCTTTAACGCCACTTCAATGATGGCAGTCTCATCATTGTATTTGGCAAGGGATAAGACTTGATTGAAATGGATGAACTTGGCTTCCACAAAGCCTTCTTCCTTCTGAGGTGTCGTTTCCATATTCTTACAGGTCATAAGATACCAATGTACGGTCTTATGCACCGGTCTGTTCTCGTCCCAATTTTCCTTGTAGGTATAGTGAATCTCACCCAGATACTCCTTGATTTCGGCTCTTACTCCGCCCTCTTCAAAGACTTCCCGCAATGCGGCATCCTTCGAAGACTCTCCTTCTTCGATCTTTCCCTTGGGCAAGACCCAGTCTCCGTTGAACTTCTTTAAAAGCAGGATGGCATTATTGAAGACGACGACTCCTCCGGAACTTATCTCTTCTTTTAACAAATTCCTCTATCCTTCCTAAATGATACTATTTGTTATTATTATATCCTATATCTTACCTTTTTGCTATCTTTTTCGCTATTCATTGAGAACGCCGGCTTTGAAGAAGTTTAAGTATGGTCCGCACCACCTTGTCGCTGTCGTGCATCATGGCTCCGTAATCGGTCTCCACGGCAAATTCTCCCCGAATACTCTGGACCCCGATCTCATTCATCCTGCGGATATCTTCCGCAGCCGGATAGAGGATGGTCTTTTGCTCCCTGTCATAATTATGTTGTATCTCAGCTGAAATAGGGGAGGTATTGATCACTACATACTGTAGATGGTAGTCGAGGGTCTTTTGAATAAGTTCCACATGTTGATAAATGTCGAGGTGATCGGTTTCTCCGTTTTCGGTCATTAAATTGCAGATATATACCTTTTTTGCCGAACTTTTTAGAATGGCTTCTTTGATTTCGGGAATCAGAAGGTTGGGCAGCAAACTGGTGTAAAGACTTCCCGGACCGATGATGATGATATCAGCTTCTTGGATGTGTTCCAAGACTTGCGCGGTCGCCTCCGGCTTTTCCGGTATAATCTCAATTTTTTTGACATGGGTGCTCTGCTCCAGACAGGTTCTTGCGATCTGGGATTCTCCGATAACGACGTTGTCGTTCTCAAGAACCGCCATCAATCTGATCATCTCGGGAGAAGCGGGAAGGACCTTGCCTCTTACCGATATCATCTCCGATACCTGATCAATAGCGATCTGAAAGTCTCCGAAGATCTCGTTCAGGGCCAAAATAAAAAGGTTGCCGAAGTTCTGTCCCTTCAAACTCCCGTAAGCAAACCGGTGATTCATCAATTTTTCCATAGTGGGATCCATATTGGACAGCGAGATCAAACAGTTTCGGATATCTCCCGGCGGCAACATCCTCATTTCCGTCCTTATCGTTCCCGAACCTCCTCCGTCGTCGGATACGGCGACTACCGCCGTCAAGTCCACATCATCTTTGTTCTTAAACCCCCTGAGCAGATTTCCCTGCCCCGTTCCTCCTCCGAGGACGACAACCTTCTTTTTGATTTTTTTCATAGCCCTTCTTCCCCCAAATCAATGTTTTGAGGCATCCCTATGATGAATGGACGCCCTGTATCCGCTCTTATCCAAGTACTCATACAATTTGTTGGCAACGGTGACCGAACGGTGTCTGCCTCCCGTACATCCGATCGAAACCACAAGTTGCGTCTTGCCTTCCTTCATATAGTTCGGTATCAAAAAATCCATCATATCCTCGAGCCTTCGGACGAATTCGACGCTGACCTCAGAGTTCATCACGTAGTCCTGGACCTCCTTCTCATTGCCCGTACGCTCCTTGAGCTGAGGAATATAGTAAGGGTTGGGCAGGAACCTCACGTCGAAGACAAGGTCGGCATCGATGGGGATCCCGTGCTTAAAACCGAAGGAGTTGATGATGAGATGAAAGGCTTTCTTCTCATCCTTATCACGACAAAACTCCAAGATCTTCTCTCTTAGAATATGAATGTCGGTATCGCTGGTATCGATGATATAATCGGCCCTCTCTCTTAAGGGAAGAAGGATCTCCCTCTCCTGACGGATCGCTTCCAACATCGTCTGATTCGCCGAGAGCGGATGGCTTCGCCTCGACATCTTGTAACGCCTTACAAGAATGTCTTCCCTCGCTTCCAAAAAGAGGATCTTGATATCCCCCTTTTCTTCACTGAGAAACTCCTCCATCGCTCGAAAGTCCTCAAAAAATCGGTAACCCCGAATATCGACTCCCAACGCCGTCTTCTCCTGCTCAAAGGAATTGCGACTGAGCTCCCTGAACTTTTCGATCAAGAGGGGCGGCATATTGTCGATACAATAGTAGCCGATATCCTCAAATATGTTCATTGCTTCACTTTTTCCCGAGCCGGAAAGCCCGGTTACAATTACGGTATTCAATTTCTTTCTCCTTGCCTATTACTGATATACGTCTGTGCAAGATAGACGGCAAAACCTCTGTTCACTGTTTCTCTCACCTGCCTTCCTGTCACAAAATCTATAGAACTTCCACACTATAAAATACTGTTCTTTTGTACTAGTGTCCTGACATATTGATATTTAGCTTTATTTCTTATCTCGGTTATAAACCGAAAGAATTCATATCAAAGTCGAAATTACCGTGAATTTCAACGTGCCGCTACACTAGTCCTCTTTTAGGTTTATCACCTTATCCAAGGACAGTCCCGCCTCCCGGATGTTTTTGAGCGCGACCTCCAAATTTCCTATATGCTCGCTGCGATGGGCATCGGCTCCCACACTGAATTTGAGATCCCAATCCTTGATCAGACTCAGCTGAGCGGCGGAAAGATTGGCGTGGTGAGTGTTGATCTCCAATATCGTACCCGTCTCCATCGCAACCTTGGCTACCTCTTTGGTATCGATATCCCCCTTATCTCCCGGATGAGTAAGGATAAACAGGTCGTTTTGCTTCATTGCATTGATCAACGCCCTTGTATTGTAATCGACCTCAAAACGCTTCAAGGGCTTGATAAAGTTGCAAACATGATTTCGCAATCCCCGCGGTTTCGTGATGGAGGAGCCGAAGTGATAGCCTGCCATCACATAATCCACATACCTCAGGATGTAGTCATCGACATCAATCAAACCCGTATCGTCGAGGATATTGGCTTCCACTCCGAGCAGGATCTCCATATCGGGATATTTGTCCCTCAACTTCAACACCTCATCCTTCATCTTCGGATAATCTCTGTAAGAAACTCCGAAACCCATATGACGATATCCGTGATCGGAGATACCGATCGTTTTGATCCCGCAGTTTCGAGCTGCGATTACATTGTCTTCCATCGTACTCTTACCGTCACTATAAAAGGTATGTGTATGGTATTCCGCCGTCTGTATCCACGTTTTACTCTTCTCCGACAATTTTTACCTCTTCTTCCAACTCTACGTTAAACCTATCATAGACTGTTTTTTTTACAAAACGAATGAGCTCCAACACATCTTCACAACTTGCTTCTGCCTTGTTGATGACAAACCCGCAGTGCAACTGAGAAACCTGAGCATCTTTGTGACGGATTCCTCTGAGGCCCGCATCGTCGATCAGCTTGCCCGCAAAATGCCCCTCCGGCCGCTTAAAGGTCGAGCCTGCAGAATAGTCCGCTACCGGTTGTTTGGTATTTCTCCTGTGAGTAAAGTCCTCTATCTTGGAACGGATCTGCTCATAGCTTCCCTTCTTCAAAAGAAATCGCGTTCCCAAAACGACAAGACCGTCTTCTATTACCCTGCTCCTTCGATAGCCGAATTTCATATCTTCTCCGGGGATCTCTCGAATCTCTCCGTTTGAATCCAAGACGCGTACCGCCTTCACAATATCTTTCATCTCTCCGCCGTAAGCTCCGGCGTTCATCGTCATTGCTCCTCCTACCGTCCCCGGTATTCCGCTTGCAAACTCGAAGCCCTCAAGACTCTCTGCAAGAATGTGCTTGGAAAGGCCGGAGAGGAGAAGTCCCGCCTCTGCATAGACCTCTTCCCCCTCTATGGAGTAGCTGCTCAGGTTCTGACCGATCCGCACTACCACTCCGCGGATTCCCTTGTCTCTTACCAGGAGATTGCTGCCGTTACCCATCACAAGATAGGGGATCCCTTCTTCCTTCAGTCTCAAGATCAATGTTCTGACCTTCTCTTCACAGGACGGAGATACAAAGTAGTCCGCCTTGCCTCCGATATGAAAGGAGGTGTGCAGCTTCATAGACTCGTCCTGAAGAATCTCCTCCCTGTCCAACACTTCTTCCAATATCGTCAATATCCTCGTTTGCATATCATTCTCCTTCTATCTGTATTCCAAACTCTTCAAGAGCTCACCCATTTCATCGACTTTCTTCTGATACTCGGCAAGAGAGCCCTCCTGCAAAGCCGCCTGCGCCTCTTCATAGGCTCGTAGTGCACTGCTTATGACCTCATCCGAAGACTGAGGAGGAGTTTGAACTTCTGCTTCCCGGACCTCCTCGGGAAGAGAGATCTCTTGCCCTTCTGCGTCCTCATCGAAGATGGCCTTCAAAGCTTTATCCAAGGTCTCTTCCATCACGATCTTATCCTTGTATCCGATCAGGATCCTCTTTACCTCGGGAATCGCATTCTCCCCTGCCGCCCTGATGTAGAGCGGTTCGATATAGAGGAGAGAATTGTCGATCGGAACGGTCAGGATATGACCCCTCAATACCTCCGAGCCTCTCGAATTCCAAAGAGAGAGATCTTTGGAGATCTTATCGTTGTTGTTGAACTTGCCCTCCATCTGCTGAGGTCCTATGACGATTTTGTCCTTCGGCATCTTGTAGAGGAGGAGTTTGCCGTAATTTTCGCCGTCGTTTCGAGCGATCAAAAGCCCCGTTAGGTTCTGCTTAAACTTCGGTGTATAGGGGATGCTGAGCAGAAACTCCGCCCTCTCCTCCTTTGGGATGCGGTAAGTGCTGTAAATGGACTCCATCATCCTCGTCTCCCCCGAATACTCCTCCATGGGAATATCCCACTTATCCTCTCTGTTGTAGAAGACTTGGGGATCCTTCATATGGTAGGTCGCATAGACCTGAGACTGGATGTCGAAGAGGGTCTGCGGATAGCGAAGGTGCGCTTTGATCTCCTCAGGCATCTCCGTCATGGGCTTAAACAGTTTGGGGAAGATCTCGGCATAGGTCCTCACCATGGGGTCCTTCTCATCGACAAGGTAGAAGTCCACGGTTCCGTCATAGGTATCCACGACGACCTTGAAGGAATTGCGTGCATAGTTGACATGCTTGACCTTGCCGAGGGGGCGAGCCGCTCCTTCTCCTTCCTTCAAACGCGAAAAGGTATCGGAGTACGGATAATTGGAAGATGCCGTATATCCGTCAACGATATAGTAGATCCTTCCCTTGTGAACAACAGGATAGATATCTTCATCAAACTCCAAAAACGGAGCAATCTTCTCCACTCTTTGTAGGACATTGCGATGGACAAGGATCTTGCTCTCCGTGTTGATATTCCCGGAGATCAACAACTTGAAGTCTCTCTCCTTGATCGAAAAGAGCAGACGATTCCAAAATCCCAGAGAAATGCCTCCTCTTCCGTCATACTTGGTCATCTCGTTGCTCTCACCCTTGGGATAGTCAAACTCACTCTCCTTGGTGTTGACGATAACATAATCGTTTGTAAGCTCCCCGAAATATACTTGAGGCTTCTCAAGTTTGAGCTGTTCGTACTGCGAATGGACCGGAACATTCTTCATAATCATCTGCGGTTGTCCCGAAGAAGTGAGCTTGTTGACCGGTGCCATCGCCATTCCGTATCCGTGTGTATATTTCAACTTGCTGTTGATCCAGTTTTGAGCCTTGTTCTCCAACCTCGTCTTATCCATCTCACGAACGGACAGAAAAACCTGGGTGAGGTTGCCGTCGAGTTCATAGCGGTCGATATCGACATCGTGGAAGGAATAATACCCCCTCAATCCCTGAAGCTGATTGAAGGCCTCCTTGGTAGGGCGGTAATCGTTTAAGCTGACATTCTGAACGGTTTCCTTATTGTCGTTGATCTTCTTTGCATCGAGATCCTCCTCCAGATCAAACTCTCGAACCTCGATTTTATCAAGGTTATATGCCCTGTTGGTGTATTCAATCGCATATTCGATATAGGGTCGTTCCTTCGTCAATTCATTCGGCGAAACGACAATGCTCTGGACCGCCTCTTCTATAATCTTGCCGCTGAGATTGACCAGGATCACAATCGAAAGCATCAGAGCGATCGCCTTCTTGAAGTTCTTCTTTTTAAACAGGAAGAAGAGCGCAATCAGTGTCGAAAGGACAGCGGAGATCCGATAGACCCAAAGAGTGACCGCAACATCGGTATAACCCGCACCGAAGACCGCTCCCCGAGGGGAATACAAGAGGTTGTACTGTCCCAAAACGTTTTTGATCGCAAAAGCGAGGAAGAACACCGCAACAAAGCGTCTACCTTTCAACTGCAAAAACTCCATCATCTTATCCTTGAGCACCATATTGCCTGTCTTGGGAAATAACGTTCGGATTCCGTCATCTTCGGTCCTCTCCCATTGTGAAGAATGAGTCAGCCCCAACCAAAAGATACCGAAAAAACTGACAAAGCCCACAATGATGACCATATTTAAGGCAAAGGAAAAGAGTTCGGTCAAAAACGGAAGTTTGAAGATGTAGAAACCGATGTCATGATGAAACACGGGATCACTGACCCCGAAGGGAACGGAATGTAAAAATTCCAACATCTTCTTCCAGTTTCCCGCACTGATGCCATTGCTGAAAATCAGTGCCAAAAAAAACGAAAGAAAAAGGATGAACTTTCGTGTATTCTTCTCTTCACGGCTATCAATCAAAAAACCGAATAACTTCACTCCCTGTTTGTAGGAGCGAATAAGGTAGGCTGAAAAAAGCACAAAAAGGACAAGTAGAATGGGAACTCCCAAATACAAACGTGCAAAAAAACGACGTATAAAGGTATCCAAATGTCCGACTGTTCTAAACCAAACCACATCGGCAAAAAAGTCCACTCCGGAATAAAAAATCCCTATTACAAAAAATATCAAACAAAGAACGATAACACCCGTTCGATAAATCCTCTTCCTCTCTTCCAAGCTCATATGCATCTCTGCTCTCCTCCCGATCTTCCTCATCTATATCCAAGGCTCACTATGTTGTCATAAAACCTTCCTACTTTTTGTTATACCACGTTGCAGTTCTATTTTATCACAAAAGACGGATTTATTATATCGTTTCCGGAAGATACAAAAAAACCGCCTGTATAAAGGCGGTTCTCTCTTCTTTCTTATAGGTAATTTGTAGCCAATTCTTCAAAGTATGCCTTCGGATGCTGACAAACAGGACATCTCTCAGGTGCTTTTGCTCCCTCAAAGATAAATCCGCAGTTTGCACAGTGCCACTTGATTTTCTCTTCTTTCTTAAATACCTTTCCTTCTTCCACATTCTTTGCCAAGGTGTTGTATCGTTCTTCGTGTGTCTTTTCAATGTCAGCTACTTGGCGGAACATTCTCGCAATATCCTTGAATCCTTCCGCTTCCGCTTCTTCCGCCATGGTCGGATACATATCCGTCCACTCGTAATGCTCGCCTGCAGCTGCCGCTAAAAGGTTGGTCTTTGTATCTTCGCTGATTCCGTCAAGAAGTTTGAACCACATCTTCGCATGCTCTCTCTCGTTTCCTGCGGTCTCTTCGAAAATAGCGGCAATTTGGTTGTATCCTTCTTTTCTTGCAGCAGACGCAAAATAAGTATATTTGTTTCTCGCTTGAGATTCTCCTGCAAACGCATTCCATAGGTTTTGCTCAGTTTTTGTTCCTTTTAATTCCTTGATTCCTTTCAGTTCCATTTCAATTCCCCCTCTAATCATTTTATCCTATTCTTCGTTTAAACTGTCCTATGATGTAACCTTTTTCCCATCAAAACTATATCGGTCGTTACATAGATACGGCAGTTCCATCGAATCATAGTATTAACAAACTATCCCCTTGGAACCAATTTTAATATGAAATCATTACAATGTCAAGTGAAAAAATCTTTTTTTGTATTTTTGCTGTATGTTTTTTTCAATGTTTCATATTACCGTTTGTATTCCAGTGTTTTATATACCCTCTCAACTCTTTTTAAAACACTTTATTTTGCGATATTTATTATCAACTGATAATTATTAGAGGTTAGGAATGTTTTTAAAGTTTTAGGAGTCGATTAACAACATCCTTCAGTTTTGCTTCTTTGATCTCTCGAAGCATAAGAACAAGTACAAAGAGGATGTCCTCTTCAACCTCATTATAACCGTAGGCGAAACTCATATAGGCATAGCGGTTATACAACACCTTTTTTAATTCCATGTAGCTAAATTCATCCAGTGCTTCCATGGCTGCATTGACAGTTTCTTCATCCGGTTGAGCTTTTGACTCAAAACCGGGAATCGCTCGGATTTTGCAAGCGAGACGCAGTCCTATGGCGTCCTCTCTTCCCGTTGCTCCGGTCAAATCATTGATCAGGCGAAAAGGGGTATTCTCTTCGATTTTTTTCGCTACTTCAACGGAATCCAAAACTTCATCTCCAATTTTTTGGTACATCGTTACCCTCCTCAAAATCCATCCTTCCATATAAAAAATCTCAAAGGCCAATCGACCTTTGAGACCTTGTTTCTAGTCTACTGTATATGGCAAAAGTGCAATGTTTCTTGCACGTTTGATCGCTAGAGTCAGCTTTCTTTGAGCTTTTGCAGATGTTCCCGTCACTCTTCTGGGAAGAATTTTACCTCTTTCGGAGATATATTTTCTCAAAAGTGCAACATCTTTGTAGTCGATAAGGTTGATCTTATCTCCTGCAAACGGATCCGCTTTTCTTCTCTTTCTTACATTTCCTTTTTGGAATGCCATGATTTTCCCTCCTTTACTTAGAACGGTACGTCATCGTCTTCCAGTTCTCGGTATCCGTCCTCATCCAGACCCTTGGGCTGATAGGTCGCCGGTGCGGATGCACCTGCTCCTGCGAACCCTGTCGGCTCGAATACATTCTGAGGACCACCTTGATATTCCTGATACGACGCTCCGGTCTGTGTGTT
This sequence comes from Filifactor villosus, assembly GCF_042652965.1. Lineage (NCBI taxonomy): Bacteria > Bacillati > Bacillota > Clostridia > Peptostreptococcales > Filifactoraceae > Filifactor > Filifactor villosus. The sequence continues at coordinate 52,184 of NZ_JBHSHL010000005.1, read as the reverse complement.
ACTTCTTTGGTTTCTATCGCCCCATTCAAGGAACTGAACGTTTTCCGCTACGATTTCGGTCACATAACGTTTTTCTCCGGTTTGTGTCTCGTAGCTTCTGTTTTCAATGGAACCCTTCACAGCGACAAGCCTTCCTTTTGCAAGGTAGTTGGCACAGTTTTCCGCTGTTTTTCCCCAAACGACAATATTGAAAAAATCCGTCATCTTCTCTCCCGTTTTGGAAGTATAGGTTCGATCCACCGCAATCGAAAATGTGGATACTGCCTTTCCGGTAGACGGAATATAGCGAAGTTCAGGGTCTCTGGTCAATCGTCCGATCAATATCGCAATATTCATCTCAAACCATCCTTTTCTTACGCTTCCACATGAACGATCATTTGACGAATTACTTTGTCGTTGATCTTCAAGTTACGCTCAACTTCCTTCGGAACATCGATATCCGCCTTGAATACTACCAATACGTAGTATCCGTCTGTAAAATCTTCAATCTCGTAAGCCATTTTGCGATTTCCCCAAACATCAACCTTGTCGATCTCGCCCTTGCCTTCTTCGATTACGGATTTTACCTTTGCCAACACCGCTTCCTTCACATCTTCTTCTACATTCGGTTTAAGAATATAGATCAGTTCATAATTTCTCATTTCTCTTCACCTCCCTTTGGACTATAACGGCTCTTTCGAGCAGAAAGATGTATCACTTCAACATGGAATTGAAATTTCATACTTAATTAGTTTATCACAAAATATCTTTCCTTGCAAGAAAAAAATCCCCCCGCATAGTGCAGGGGGATTTTCTTTGTCAAAAGATTTCTTCGAAAAGATACTCGAATCTTACTTGTGGTTCGATCCTACGGTATGGTCGGTACTTGCTTCAAGTACGTCCGCATAAGCCCAGTAATCTTGTTTCAAGTCTTTGTATCTGTCTGACTTGGACAAGGAGTCTTTTTGTGGAGATCTTTCAATCATTTTGTTTACTACAGTAACAACTTCCGCTCTTGTGATCGGCTGGTTCGGCTTGAAGCTTCCATCCGGATATCCGCCCATCCATCCTTGAGCTACCGCGTTATCCACGTATTTCTTAGCCCAGTGAGAATCGTTGACATCTTTGAACTTGGAAGGTGTATCTGTCTTCAACTGTGCAAACTTGGAGATGATTACTGCAAACTCAGCTCTTGTAATATGGTTGTTCGGTCGGAAACTTCCATCGGGGTATCCTGTTAAGATGTTGAATCCTTCCAGGTATCCGATGTAGTTCGTGTACCATACGCCCGATCTTACATCGCCAAATTGAGAACGATAGTTTTCATCCATAAGGATCGCACTCTTCATCAATCTTGCAAAGATTGCGGATACCTCAGCTCTGGTAATCGGAGCTCCCGCTTTCACGGTCTTGTCGGGATATCCTGTGATATAAGCAAACTTCGCATTTTTGTTCAACTCGATATAACCCTTGTCATCTCCACTCGGACCCGGTGTAGGAGTGGGTACCGGAGCAGGTGTAGGAGTAGGTGTAGGAGCCGGTTTCGGTGCAGAAGGTTGGCCTCCGCCACCTCCACCGCCGCCTCCGCCGCCGCCACCTGAACTTCCGCCGCCGGATTGAGTCCAACGTGCAGTTAGGGCAACATCAGCTGTAATCGGTGTAGAGCTGTCATATCTACGTCCGCTTGCATCGTACCATCCGTCAAAGGTATATCCCGGTCTTGTCGGTGTCGGCAAGTTAGCAGGTCTTCCTTTTTCTACCATTTGAGTTGCAGGACCTGTTAAGGTTCCTCCATTGGGATCAAAGGTGATGACTGCTTGGTTTGCAGTAGCATCTTCCGGAATACTTACCGGTACTTCAATTTCTTTTCCGCTTGTCTTATGACGAAGTTTCAATGTTTTCGGTCCTACGCCTGTAGCGGTGATAATTCTGTTATCAGGTCCGCTCAAGGTGATCGGTCCGTCCGCACCTACTACATCAAAGTCAGCGATCGACAGAGGATATTCGTTTCCGTTGTTATCATACATCTTGATATTAAACGGTCCCATAGCATCCAAGGACTTCGGAACGTCTTTTTCCGCTTCCAAAGGCTTCGGTGCGATATAGTCGATATAATCCACTTCAATTTCTTTTCCTGACAGAATCGTTGTATCAAGTTTTCCACTTTCCAAAACAATGGCTGTCAGTTTGGTTGTTCTGGGAGCAGTGGTCTCCCAATTCAAGGATACGCTGTGAGCCGGATTCGAAGACGATGGTTCTGTCAATGAATTCGTACCTGCAAATGAGGCAACTCCGACATCCTCAACGATCCACATTACGGTAGCATTCGGTGCTCCGTTCAAATCAACGACCGCGTTAATCATAACATTGGAGTCTCCATTTTGTCTGAATACAATCGGTTTATCCGTGATTCGAATCGAAGGTACGGTAGCTACATTCGGATCAAATACAACGATTTTTAGAACTTTCTTGATATTCGGATTCGATTTCAACGTAAATTCCGCTGTATCCGTACCCGCTGTGATACCTGAAATCTTACCTGTGCTCATGTCGATAGCACTGTGTGTCGTCATACCGCCGGAGTTCACTACTACATCAAACTCATCGGCAGATACAGGTACACCGTTGATATCCAAAACAAAGGGTACTTCTCCTCTGACCGGTACCATTACGATCTCATTCGGTACAGGGAAGCCTCCCGGATAGTTCGGATCATTCGGATTTGCTCCGATGTTCGGATCATTCGGATCCGGATTTACTCCGACATTTGCATTGGTTTCATCATATACTTTTACAGGTACTTTTACCGGCGGATATCCTTCTACCACTACATAGACTTCCGTATCTCCCGGCGTCTTTCCGTCGATGGTATTCGGAGTAGCTCCGTTGTCCGCAATCGCCGGATTCGCAGGTCTGATACTGATCTTATTTGCAGGTACAGGTGTTCCGTCCGCATAGGTGATACCTGTAATGGTTCCTGTTCCGTTTACGGGGATCAGGAGTTGTTTCGGTTCAACCTTGATCGGTCCCGGTTTCGGTGCGATCGGTTGTACTCCTGAAAGTTTAAACGGTTGAGAATCTTCCAAAGCAGGTCCATGAGGATCTACCAAAGTTCCTGTTACTTGAATATCTGCTCCGTTTGTCGGTACTTTTTGGATAAGCTCTCCCACCGTGCTGATCTTGAAGTTAGATCCCACAGCCGGTTTCAAATCATCTACAAAGTATGGCAGAGCCGCTCCGGATACGACCTGAACATCACTCGGATCATAAGGATCCGTCAAGTGCAGTTGAACACTAAGCGGTGTATTAACCGGTACTTCTTCTCCCGGTTGCAAAGGCACTGCATCCATAAGGCCTGTAGACGGATTGAATACGGATTTCACTACTACAAGTTTCTTAGTTCTTTGCATATCCTTATGAATTGCAAGTTTTCCTTCCGCAGATAGGATCTCTCCTGTTCCGGGAAGTGTAACTGTAACCTTGTAGGAGGATGCTCCCGGTACAACTCCCGTAAATACTTTTACAATATCAGCTGCGTTTGGAGTTGTAGTATCCGGATCCGCAATAGAAACCTTACCATTCAAAAGCTGGTTGTTCGGTTGAACAAAGACATTTGTTCTGTCCGTAATATAGTCTCTCAGAGGCTTGGCTGCTCCACCTGTCTTGGGTCTTACCATAATCTGATCAAATCTCAGATCTTTGGTTTCTGATACAGCCATTGCAAAATCAGGAACTTCCAAAATATGCTCTTGTCCTTGGGTATTTGCATCGTGGTTGACAATAGTTACGCTTGCCGGGGGATTCGCATCTCCGGTCAAACCTATTGTCAAGCTGTTGGGTTCCGTAGTCGTTCCCGGTTTCTTCTTAACAAAGATTCTTCCGTCTTCCACAAGAACCTCGTTCTTTGTAGGATCTACAGGTACCAAGCCTGTCAAAAGATCCGGAGGTACTTCACGGCCGTTCTTGTCTTTTACAACAAGTTCTACCTTGTCGTCCTCATTCCACAGATCTACACGGTTCGGTTGTACTGTAAGAGGTCCTTCAAAGGTATATCCTGCAAGAACCCTTATATTCCCTTCAGCAGTTAGATTTTCGGAAGGAATAGTCGCGATAAGTTTGGTATCACGAGTACCTACTGTAGAGATTCCTTTTACCTTTGCAAGATCTCCTCTTACCACTCTTCCTTCGGCAGTCGGAGGAATCATTGTATTGACTGAATTGATATCAAGATCTGCAATGGTAGGATCAACCACTTTCAATCTTACATATTTTGCAGGGACCGGAGTGATTTGAGTGCCATTTACCAGCTGTACCGGAACAGATTTGATCTGGTTGGTTACAAGTTCGGTATCAGGAATCTTTAAAGCTCCGTCATCGTATACAAAGACATCTTTCGTATCTTTGATACCAGGGAAATTCGGTAGGCTCGCAGTAATTTTTGTTCTTCCGATTTCCGCTCCATTCAGCTCCTTGGTAGGAGTTGCAGCCGCAACACTTGGATCTTCAGACTCTAGCCTTACAAGGGGCTTCAATACATCCTGTAACTCTTGAGGCAGAGGTTGACCGTTGCTTACAAACTCGATTTCAGGTGTTTTATTTTCATTTTTCTTCACCCAAATAGGTTCATCTTTGATCACAAGCTTGGTATCAGCCGGAATAACAATGACTTTTCCGGCTACTTCTTTGCCTTCAAAGGTCGCTTTTACATCCGTGATACCAACGTTATCTCCCTTGATTCGGATATTCTTACCGGTCTTGTCTCCGTATTCGCTTGCGATTCCGTTCGGCGCAAAGTTCAGGTTATACAGGTTTCTATCCAGTTCCACTTCACCTGTAGGTGGCTGATAATCGGCTTTGACAATTATTTGTTCATTTGTTTCACCTTGTTTAATAATAATTTGCTCAGGTTCAAGCTTCAATTCATTCAAGGCTGAAGCATCCGGAACAACGGTTAGAGGTTCTTCACCCTCGTAGACCCTACCGGAAGGAAGGTTGACCTTAGCCTTAAGAGCATCCGCTCCCGGAGTAACTCCGGTTACAACGGCAACCAAAGGAGAATTAGGCGAACCCGGTGCAGGTGCTACAGTTACATGAGCCCCTTGAGGACTTAAATCTACCTGATCGCTGTTTTTCAAATACTCTTCATTCGGCTGTTTGATTCCATCGCCGTTGGTGTCGAGGAAAAGTTTGTATTTCGCTTCTTCATTCGGTTTCAAAAGACCGTTTTTCTTAGGTGCGATCTCTTCAAATCCGATCTTTCCATCTGCAGGAGGAGGTGTATTGTCATCGTAGACGATAACAGTTACATCCTTGGTAATGTTTCCTACTGCAAGCTTGAGTGTCGTTGTTCCTACTATAAGACCTTTGATCCTTGTCTTCACTCCACCTTCAAACTCAGCTTTAGGCTCTAAGAAGTCGGATTGGGTCAATAAGGTCTCTGCATTTGCTTGGTCGTATTGAGGATCGACTAGAGAAGCTAACTTGTAAGCAACATCAAGAGTCTCGCTTACTTTTACACGTACAATCTCCGGTGTCAGTTCCAGACGGTGACTTTGTGGTGTAAAGTTATGAGGTGTTACCTTAACAGTTCCGGTCGGTGTATAGTCTTGGTTACCATATTTGATATGGTAGTTATACGGTCCGCCGGCTCCCAAGCCTTTTACTTGGAATTTCTTACTATCTCCTTGAGGAGGTAGGATCTCAAACTCATTTGCTCCCGCAGAGGTGAATTCCTCCAATTGATCGGGATGAACCTCTCTTAGTTCTTCTCTACCATCAACCGTTCTAACTTTTGCCTTAAGCGTAAGAAGAGGACTCTTTCTTCCAACTGCAACTGATACATCAGGTTCAACGACAAAGTCTAAAATCTGCTCTCCGGGTTGTTCGATTGGAGGTTGAGGTTTTTTGACCTTAACGGTTACGATATCGAAGATATTCGGATTATCTTTCCAGCTGACCTTAATCTTAGCTTCTCCCGAAGCATCCGCCTTGAGAGTGATCTTACCGTCACTGGACAATTTTCCTTGATCATGACCGGATTCAAGGATACCGGTATCCGATGTCAATTCCCAGTTAAACTGACCTGCTCTATCCAAAGTCGCAGGATCGATCAGCAGCGGTTTTTGTTGTGAATCCGCTCCGTTCCATGCATTGAACAACAAAGTGTGCTCCACAGGGGCTGCCTGAGAATCCAATTTTACTACCAGTTCTCCATTTGCCTGAAGAGTTCCCTTAGGCTCTTTGACCATATTGGGGTATTCCGCGTCATTACCTACAGAGTCAGCAAAACGGATATCTTTGGCAATCAACTCGATGGGAACATCGGTTCCGTTCGGTTTTTGGAATAGGGACTCCAGATTTTGGATATTAACGTCCTTAATCCTTAAACCGTCGATCGTTCTAAAACCGTAAGGTGCACTATAGGCCAACTTGTAGTTATCAAACGCAGGGAGTTTAATCTTATGCTTGTCATCTTCATTGGTCGCCTCTCCCTGTTTGTTTGCGGAAGGTCCCGTCAGTTTGTACAGTCCCTTCTTAATATAGCTATCCGTCGGTTGATATTGGTGATCATTATTTTGATCCAAGTAGGGATAAATGTTAACCTTTCCTGCCAACACTTCCTTGACTCTAAAGTCGATTAGACTTCCGTCATACTGTGCCGGATCCAACTTAAAAGTGAAAGTCACATTACCTAGGGCGTCTTCACCCGGTTCAAACTTCTCAAAGATACTTGGTGCATGAGGTCTTGTCTTAATAATATTAAGACCGTTGATCTTATCTTCCGGATTTCCGGCATAGTAGTGACCGTCTTCCACCATAGAATCGACCAGAGGTTTATCATTATCCGCATACTGCTCCTTCAGAGATGCCTTGGACTTCTCAAAGGTGTAGTCCTTATCAAAGGTCCAGATATACTTCTCCATTCTCGCATCATTTGGAGGATCCAAATTAAACGAGACGGTATATTCCGGATTGGTATCCGAAGCATAGCCGTTAACAAACTTGAACACTCCTCCGACTTCCGTCTTTTGAGTGAGCGGCTTATTCGGCTCATTTTCAATTTTTGCAACTACATTCAAAAGTCCTTCTTTTGGAATCAACTGGCCGTTACCGTCAAGGTCTCTCCAGATGGTTCCTCTAAGGTTCACCGGAGCAAGGTAGGGCAGACGAATTCCTACATCCTTATGGGTATAGGTGTATTCAGGCTCTCCCTTAACAGGAACTTTAAGAGGACCTCCTTCAACTGTTGCATATTCCAGTTCAAAGGCATAGGCAGGAATAACTCCGTTGCCATCAGGGAATTGTCGTTGTCCGTCATTACGATTGCCCCTCTGAGGATATCCTCTAAGGACAACCGGCTTGGTAATCGAACTTTCACCAGGATTTAAAGTGCCTACTTTTCTTCTCCATACATAGCACTCAACATCTTTATTGTTTACATTCTTAACAACAGTAGTGTCTGATTTGATCCACTTTTCCGAAGTGATATCCGAGGTTTCCATAGAAGGATCCGCCACGATATATTCCTTCGGCAGATACATTACTACTTCCGCATTGTAAACGGCCGCTCCCGTATTTCCGTAACGAAGGTCGAGACCAAAGGTTCCATATTCGTTGTTGGATACGGTAACGTCGGTATCCGGGTTGTTCTTTAAAAGGTAGGGACCGTTGGGATTCTTGGTATCCACACTGGCATTACCGTAGGTGACACCAAAGTAGAGGGTCTCACCCGGCAGAACAACCTTGGGGTCGTATCTTACAATATGACCACTATCTCCACTACCCTGGTTAGTATCAGCATGCCAGAAGTAGTGCATTACATTTGAAGTACTGTGAATCGGATCATAGGCTCCCATTCCGAAGTAGTTCGGTACCTCCCAATACTTTGCATCTTCGTCACCGGCTGTTCCGATAAAGGGTTTTCCCGAAGAATTAAGAGCCGGTTTTCCCTTATTGGTAATATTTTTAATGGTTTTGGACGCATTAGCCTGAGGATAGATAATCGCTACACGCAAATCCGCAGGATTTTGTCCTTGAGTATAGTTAGATGCATAAAGGTATTCCGGAATATTGTCGTTATGCGGATCTTTTCCGTTTCCGCTATCATCTACACCAAACAACGCTTTCTTTTGGTCATTACTCAAGTTGTTTGTAATATTTGTAGGAAATCCAATCGTTACATTTGCTGTTGAGAACTGGTTAATCCCTTTTCCAAAGAAAGGTGCAGAGTCAACAGTCATAATATAGGTATCCACGTTCCAAGAAAGACCGAAGACTTCTGCCTTCAAATCATTTAATGCTGTCAAGTCTGCTTGTGTAAACTGATCCTTTCCTTGCAATGAATCAGGAAGAGGGTTGGTTACCTTAACAATATAGTTTGCCCTGTCCTTTAGGGTAGTAAAGTTTGTGGGATCATCGGCAGCCGCATCCTGACGATCGATGACCTCAAAGATTACTTCCAAATCAAGGGCAGGATTGGCTTTCGCCTTTCCTTTAAGAGTAATATAACCCGAACCGTTGGCACCGTTTTGTACTGTGGGAGGAGCGGCAAAAAGATCCAATGCCGTCTGAGAAGCTGCTGTTGTAAGACCCGCTGCAACAGTAAAATCTTTTAATTTACCCTGTGTAAAGGTCGTTCCTCCGAAATCAATCCCTGGCTGCTTCCAGCTGTTACGATCCCTAAAGTAATCGGCAACCTCTCCCGGATATTTTGCAAGTGCCTCTTGATAGAGTTCTATTTTCTCGGCTTGCTCTTCCTGTGTCAAGTCACTAAACCCAGGCTCAGTCGCAGGATCTACTGGTGGTTTCGGTCTATTGTTTTGGTCCTTTTCAATTGCCTGACCTGTAACCATTTGAAAACCGTTACTCTCACCATACTGATATTTACCATTGTTATTCTTCTTATTAAACATTTGGATAATCGGTCTATGCTCTTTTCCCGCAACAACTACGATATTCAAGTCTGTTCCATCAAAAGGACTTGCTGCATAAGAAGCTGGAATATTGCCCCCAAATACCATTAAGGTACTTAAGACCCCTGCAAGAATTCTCTTGCCCAGCGACGAAGTCACTGTGTTTTTTACTTTTTTGAGGTTCATTAAATCCTCCTTTCATAATTTCTTCTTATTTGATAAGAAGTATTGATTTGAAAATCATATTATCTTCCCTTATTGTTACTCATCTTCTTTTTTGTCGGTGCATAAAAAACGGAATAAATTCAGATCGTCTCGAGATAAGAACAGGCAGAGAAGTAATAGATACGGGGAACTTTGTTCTCTGTTTGTAAACAAAGCCCCCATATCTCTTAAAGTCTGTACTTAAGCTGTCAAGTAACTTATTGAAAAATTAAATTTATTTTTGAGGATCTATTTCGTATGGTCCGTAGATGCCTCAATCATATCATAATAAGCCCAGTGAGCAGGTTTCAAATCTTTGAAACGTTTTGCATTCGCCGAATTTGCATCGATGTCCGCCTTGTTCGGTGTACGCTCAAGCGCTTTATTGATAACAGTTACAACTTCCGCTCTGGTAATAGGTTGATCCGGTTTGAAGGTTCCGTCCGGATATCCGCCCATCAAAGCATTGGCTACAGCAGCATCAATATATTTCTTCGCCCAATGGTTTTCTTTAACATCCGCAAACTTGTTGTTTGTGGTCTTAAGTTCAAAGAACTTGGATACGATAACGGCAAATTCCGCTCTTGTGATCTTATTATTCGGTTTAAAGCTTCCGTCCGGATATCCCGAAAGAACACTGAAATCTTGAAGGAATCCGATATAGTCACTATACCACTTGCCACCTGCTACATCCTTGAATTGAGAAGGATAGGCTTTTCCATCTATCATTTGCTCCAACATGATTCTTGCAAAGATCGCAGATACTTCCGCTCTTGTAATCTGAGAAGACGGTCTTACCGTTCCGTCCGGATATCCGGCAATATAAGCCCCTTTGAAGTTCTTGTTCAATTGAAGAACAGGAGTTTTAGGACGTTCAGGTTGAGGCTGTGGTGTCGGTTGAGGCTGCGGTATCGGTTGTGGTTGCGGTGTCGGTGCAGGACCGCCTCCGCCGCCGGGTCCACCTCCGCCACTCGGAGTCGAACCGTATTGAGCAACAAAGGTCATAGGTCCTGTTACTACAGTTCCTGCGGGATTTGCAGGCACCCAGCCGGTGAACTGATATCCACTATGAGGTAGTACAACAGGTACATCGGTAGCCAAGATAGATTGACCTTCAACGACGGTTAACGAATAGGATGCTCCGTGACCTTGTAAGCTTCCATGAGCTCCTGCCGAGAAAGTTACTCTATGAGTATTTTGGATCGGATTTCCGTTTGCATCTACTACAATGAGTACTCCCCTGTTGATTCCATCCACAGGAATTCCGTTGACCGTAACAATACAAGCATATTGATTGTTATGCATCTCTGCCGTTACAGAGGGAATCGTAAAGGTATCCGTGGTTACACCCGGTGTTACCCATCCGTTAGAAGTACGAACTCTCCACTGATAGTTAATGACCGCTCCGGAAGGTACTCCGGTCAATTGCAGTGTAAATGTTGCACTTTCTCCAACTTGTTTACGATGTTCCGCCGGAATGATTCTTCCCTCTATCGTCTGCGGAACATTTTGTCCGATTACGTCAACAACAACCGTTTCGGTTATTTTCTGTTCAAAAGCATCCATTACTTTAAGACGATACATTTTTTGATCCATCGACATATCTACATTCGGGATCGTCAATCTCGGTGCGTTTTGTCCTGCTATTGGAGTCCAGGTTGTTCCATCCATACTTTCTTCCCACTGAAGAATAGGATTGACTCCACCCAATACTTCTGCAAGGATGTTCAAAGTATCTCCTTCATTGACACTTCGGTTCAAAGGTCCAAGGATCCTTACACTCAAAGGCTGTCCCTGACGGATGATATAGTTTGCAACCGCTTCTGTCATATCCAATGTATCTTTCGCCTTAAAGCTTACATTACCAGCACGAAGCGGGCTGAATTTGAGACGAGCATATCCGTTCGGATTTGCTTGAAGATCCGATATGGTGATCGAGGACGAAGTTGTCATATCTCCGAATCTCTGATGTGCTACCATTCCCGGAGGAATAACGCCCAAGATATAATCGGATACCAGTTGAAGATCGCTCGGATCACTCTCATCTATAACAAACAGCGTTTCCGGTGTCATCTGTTGTTCAAAGATATTGATATCTGAAATTACAGGGGTTACGTTACCATTCGGTTCCAGTCGATAGAACTTGTAAGCAGGAATCGGTCTGTTTACAGGGTCATTATTCTTCTGAATATAGAAGATTCCTTCCCATCCGTCTACAGTTTTTACCTTATACTCTGCATACCAATCCTTGGTATCGTCTTTTCCGGTAACCGGTCTTATCGATAAGTTGGCCGGAGTTGCCGAGTTGATAGCAACAAAGGACTGTGCTTCATTGTCTAAGGTTTCTGTCAGGTCAGTGTTGTATCCGCTGATAAACTCTACACTTTGAATATCTACCATATCGAAGGTTCCGTCTGTAAAGAATCTTCTTACACGAAGCGTGACATTGTCTCCATTGTTTACAAGATACGGATTTGCATTAGAGCTTACCGGCAACAATTGGTGTCCCATATTTGGATCAAGTGCTCTAGGATGAACGTGAACTAAGAACTCTCCAACTTTAGTTCCGTTCAACATAACATCTACATAGACATCCGTTGGATCGGCTTCGCTATTTGGAACTTGAACTCCTGCCCATCCCATATCCATGGTAAGTTTTCTGCTTGCCAGGATATTTGCATCCAATACTCCGGCTGTTCTGGGAACAAAGGACAAGTTATCGCTGTCATCACCTGCATCCACTTCGATCGGAAGAGACTGTCCGTAGTAGAGGTCATACTCGCCTTTAATAAAGGGCTCTACCTTAAATTCTACTACCCTCGTCTGTCCGATCGCAGGAACAGGTTGCCCCTTTTCATTGGTGGCAGACAAATAGAACTTATAGGTTCCTACCTTGGAAGGTGCGAATTTCACAATCGCAGGCTGTCCGCTCATAGCCTCACTCTTGGTTATGGTTACGTCATCCATAGGCTCCGGGTTAGCAGCATCACCTGTGATAACAAGTTTCGTAGGTTCCGTTCCCAGAATCTCGCCTCTTGTGAGATTTCTCTCAACCCCTCTAGCCATAATATAGGTGACTCCAAAGGGCATACTGTCTCCTCTTTGGATCACGGTCGGATTTCTAAGAGGAGTGGGGTTGATATCGTGGATCCAATCCTGAAGTTCCTGAATAATGTCGATACGCTCTATAGTAATAGCTTGCACTGCTGGCAGGAACTTTCCTGTCGGTTTAAGCAATGTCGGAGCGGGAGCGGCAGGATCATTCGGATCTTTGTCGAAGTCAGTTGCTACAAAGTCAAACCCTGCATTGGTCTGTCCATCAGTAAGGTCTGCTTTTTGTACAAAGAGCTTGATAAAGAATCTTCCATCCGCTTCCGTATCCGCTTGAGAAACCACAACATTTTTAAAGTCTTGCTCCATCCATCTGCTTGCAAGAGTTTGAAGATCAAAGTCTGCTTCCTTCATATAGGAGAGTCCGCTTTCGGGATCTCCGAGCAAATCTTCCAAAGTTTTGCCCTTGCTTGTCGCATATCTCTTGAGTTCCTCAAGATTTCGAGGCATTGTTGTTCCTGTAGGCAATGAAGCTTCGAAGGTCGCATCGGCAGCAACCGGGTATACCTTGAAGATCTTCTGGTTTTCGCTTACGGAAAGAGCATTGATATGAACTTTTTCTTTGTCATTTTCACTTTGCAGCGATATTCCTTCTACCTCAGGAATATAGTAGTATACTTTCTTGATAGGAGCTTGGGTGATGTTCACATCAATATGATACAAGTTTTTGCCCGGCAGATAATCCTCTCCTATGTTAAGAAGCGGACTTTCTGTTCCTTCATGATTTGCGAAGAAGACGATTCTAAATTCTCCTCTTCCCTCCGCCTTAATATCATATACTCCGGGAACCTGTCCTGCGGTAATCTTCAATTTAGCAGTTACAGGATCTACCAGTTCATATACGCCGTTTTTCTTCTGATATACTTTCGGTACGATTTTTTGTTGTTCGGCTTGAAGAGCCGCTTCTCTTCCTGCTTCCTGCCCTCCATATACATCTGCATGATTTACATAGGCTACCGGTGTCAAACCAGCTTTTTGACCGGAAACCAGGTACAACATATAGAGGTCTGAGAAGGTTCTGCCGGGTGCATTGTCTTCCGGCTTAGGTTGCGGTGGTTGATAGCTCGAAATTGGATACTTCATCGCCGTCGGATCTGCCGGATCAGGTTCATCCGAACCGAAGAAGTAAACTCCATTTGTAAACAACTCAGGTCTAATGATATCTCCTATTGGAGCAAGAGAGCCAAAATTCGAGTTTGTAAGCTTGATACGAATATGCTTGGTCTCCTCCAATGCCATCTTCAAGGTGGTTGTAGCCTCATCGAAGTCCTCATCTTTCTTTCCGCCATCGGTTTCCGCAAAAGCTCCGATTCTGTCATAGATTGGCTCCAGAATGTCAACCTGGGTGGTTTCTTTATGGGTTAAAGGAAGTTTTACCTCATGGTTTTTGTAGAGGTCCGGAGTAGGTCCTGCAGTGTTACCAAGTGTCCACTCAATCTCGGATGAAGTGCCCGTATTGTTCATCTGGTCAGGTTCTCCGGCAGTTGTGATTTTGAAATCGGACTGTCCCGTTGTAGCACTGATACTGATGCCCTTCGGTGTTCCTACAGGTGCAGTCGGATTAATCTCATACTTCCAATAGTCCTTTTCGAAGGCAAACTTTTTGACCAGGTCTTCATTCTGAGTTCCTGCTTGTAATTCATTCAATTTGACTTCATTTAAGTCGATGTTGGTAAACACAGGAACAAGGTAGAATTTTGTCTGTAGTGCTACCTGTCCGCTACCATCCCCTTGGAAGATCTGTGCACTGTTTCCTTCCTTCCATGTTCCCTTGATCTCTCCCGAAGTCAGGTCATCGTTTGCCGTAAGACGAAGGTTGTCATAAGCAAAGGTATCCACTCCCGTAATATGAGAAAGAGAAAGTGCTACTTTTGCAATTTCCTTCATGTCTAGACTTAACATTCCATAGTTTCCTACTTTAGCATCAGTCGGTTTTCCGGAAGGACCGTCTTTCTTTCCGCCTTTTGGAGTTCCAATAAGTTTCAAAGTAACCCCATTACTTCCCTCGACCCTCACATCATCGTCGTCCTTCGGATTACCCGTCGCTTCAACGATGTTTGGAATTTCGGGATTCAATGCGTTTGTGTTACCAACCTCTTCAATGCTTCCATTGTCGTAGATCGCCAATACCTTAAAGGTTTTATCGGTTCCAATGGGCACTTTAACCGTTGCCTTCTCATCAAAACCTGTATAGGTCATATCGCCGGTAGCACGCTTGACTTCGTCGATAACCGCTTGTTTATCTGCAGGATCTTCCATATTGTATTCTGAAAGCGGCTTTGCTGTTGTTAGCTGATGGTCGGTTCCAATAAGCACATAGTTTTGTACTACCTTGGGTTCCCACTTCACTTCAAACCAAAGTCCGTTGTTGTTAAAGTGGTGCATAGCCAAGGACACATTACCGATATCCCCTACAGTCGCATTCGCCTTGGGCTTCGCTTCTATGATCAATCCCGAAGATGCAGCTCTTACTCCTACAAAAGGAACTCCCGGATAAGGAGGCACCGCTTCAAACGGATAGGGATTTCCTGTGAACGCATTGTTCAGTATCTTTTCTTTTTGGTACCAAGTTTTCTTTACGGGAATGGGTACCATCTTTCTTACTTCTTTTGCTTGTCCGTTTTGTATAACGTTATAAGCTGCTACAGGATAGTAGAGTTTCTTTTTGCCTTCTTTAACCGCAAATTCAGTCTTTCCGTCCTGTTGCGTATGGCTTAAGGGCACTCTGTAGACCTTAGCCTTAGAAGTTACTGTTTCACCATAGTTTTGACCCGCTACCATAGTTACGTCTTCGTCTGCAAGAGCCTGGATCTCATTCTCGTCCACTCCTACATCTTCGATTTCATAAATATAGTAGGCTTCCGGGGCCTTTTGGCTTACTACCGGGAAGAGTTTAACTTTTAAATTTGAAAGAATGGGTCCAAATGCTTTCGGTTTTACTGTCAGCATATCATCATTTCCACCCTGAGCTTCAAACTGAGCAGATACAGAGAGATAAACCTTTCCGTCCGCATCCTTTTTAAGCTCATAAGCGACCTTCCCCCCTGCAGGTTGTTCTACTTCCAACCAACTGGGATCCAGCAAGTCTGCTTCCGGTTTTCCGGCCTCTTTTACCTTGATATAATATTTTCCTTCCAAAAGACCGGTCTCTCTTTGAGGCAATATGTTGCTGTCAAAAGAAGAAACATTGGTTCCTCCGAAGACAAATACATTCTGTGTCTTCTCGGGAGTTGTGTTATTGACTGTTACAGTTGCTACCGGAACGTCAGCACCAGATTGTTTATCTATCAATGTAATAGATTCCAATCTAACTGCCTGAGATGAAATGTTTCTGACCAAACTCACTCCATGTGCCGCCAAAGCAAAGGTCAAAGGCTTGCTTGTAAATTCTTGTGAGAATTTAAATGTAACTTGCGCCTTATCTCCTTGAAGTGTAGTAGCACCGACTTGGGTATAACCCATGCTTGGATCTGCAGTTACAGTCAACTCAGTCAAGTTGGCTGCATCAAACGGAACATCTTCTCCATTGGCACCTTTTTTAGACACCAACACCGTAACATCCGTATTCGGTTGAACTGTGTCTCCATCCGAAAGATTTTCGATTTCCAGTCTTTGCAATCCTTTTACCTCAACTGTTTTTCTGAAAATTTCCGGTTCGTTGGGAAGTCCTTTATACTTTACAATAAGATTGAGGGTATGCGTACCGGCTGCTAGAGCACCGATCGTTGCAGGTAACACCTTCGCATCTCCCAAGTTCGTTTCCGGATAAATTGTAGCTGCCGGAGCACCCGGGGTTGCAAAACCTACAGACAACTCCTCGATAAGTCCCTTGTCGATCAAGGTTCTCAAGGTAACTCCCGGCTTACCTGCCACCATCATATCGGAGTAGGCAGCTGCCACATCGATTTCCTGAGGATTGTATTTTAGCCTTTCGATCGTACCCGACCAACTGATCTTACGCTGATCTGCCGTCAGCAAGTTCCCATCCTTTCTTATGTTAGTAAAGGCAGGGACAGCATCTTCTTCCAACTTTGTAATAAAGTTGTCCGAAAGATTGAGCGCCGTAGCATTAGCAAATTCTTGTCTGATGTCTTGAAGATGTACTTCTCCGACAATATCTTTGCCTTGTAACGGAGCAAGAATACCGGTTTTGTTGGCCACTGTCGCCATGGCATCGTTAAGACTTTGATTTTGTCCCGGTGCAGCAAAGACAAGGTTATGAACCGGGAAGATGGTAATCAACATGGTAACTACCAACAACCAGCTAAACCATTTTTTCTGTTTGCTAAACAAATTTTTTCCTCCTTTATAATTTTAGTAGAGTTTACATAAGCGCTTTTCGCAAAACAGTTTGATTCTGAAGGTCTGTTGACTCGGATGTTATAACCGGATGACATACCCCTCTCAAAAAACTTCATTTTTCAAACTCATGCCCCTTTCTATTCCGATAAGCAGAGCTTTTGTACGCAAAAATATTCCTGAGCGAAATCACGCCCTCCGGCTTGCAAAAATGAAAACCCTGTCGATAATTTGGCTGAAATACCATGCGAAAAATAAGAAAGGTTCGGAACTGTCAAGTGATGTCATAGTTTAAAACCCGAACGATATTCCCTGTTTGATTGATTTTGCCTATAATTGCAGTTTCGGGATATCCTTCGTTTTGACTCTTTTGCTTCCCCTCCTTTCTTAACTCCATCACATCGAAAATAGAAAAGTTTTTTGTCTTTTTCCTGTCTGTATTTTTACACTTGAAGTGTAAAAATACCTAAACTCATGTAAAATCCCCCGTCTATATAGTATCACTATCCACGGTTCGTGTCTACAAATTCCAAAGGCTTTCCGCCTTTCGTAACAAAATTGTAAACTTTCATAAACCCGCCGAAGTGAACCATATCGTGATCATCTGCGATTTTGATCATCGCCGTTAAAAAATTAAGTATTGCTTTTGTTTGTTGAAAATTCTTCCTTTTCCCATAGGAACGGATACCGTTTTTTTCTCTCTATTTTAAATTTATTCCTTATTTTCCACTCATTTAAACAGATTCTATACAATTATTTTTTATGTGAAAAATGTGTTGTTTTTGTTTCAATCCCATGTCCTTTCAGTTTGCTCTTTTTGAGAGCGGTGTACGGCGATAATAGCGGTTTTCGATAAAAATTCCACCTAAAGAAATGATATGAATGCCGAAATTTTTTCCAACGGTCAATTATATTACCCCCCTTATCCATCGCTTAAACCTCACCTTGTAAAAAAATCCTTACATGTACATTTTTGTGATCTTCCTCTGTCGCTTTTTGTTTCTTCTTCCCTGTTTGCCTTTTTGAAAAACCTCTTCATCCCTATTCGTCGGTCTATTATTCGTCTTCTCTGCCGAATTCTTTTCATATTTTTTGACGCTTTTCAACGTTATCTTTATTTATTTTTTTGTCAATTTGCATTTACTCGTTTTTTGATTTTATTTTATTTACTGAAAATTGCTATTCCCTTATTTTTTTTCTTGTGGTATAATAACAGTGTTCTTTGAAGAAAGGAGCATATCTAAAATACATAGGAGGGACTATTATGAAGAAGATTTTTGCAACGATTGTGGCTACGACCATGCTCGCTGCCACTTTGTTGAGCGGTTGTGGAAACGGCGACGGCGGCGGTGCTGCAGCTCCCGGCGGCGGAGAAGGAAATACGAGTGCAGATACCATCAAAATCGGTTGGATCGGTGCCGTTACAGGCGATCAGGCCGTTTGGGGAACTGCTGAAAAACAAACTCTCGAGATGTTGATTGAGCAAACGAACGCGGATGGAGGTATCCTTGGAAAGCAAGTGGAATTGGTTGCTTATGACACCCGCGGGGATGTTACCGAGGCGGTGAATGCGACCAAGCGTTTGACTACTCAGGATAACGTTATCGGTATTATCGGACCCAATGCCAGCGACCAGGCGATTGCGATCGCAGGTACATTGGAGCAGGCGAAAGTTCCCGATATTGCAACGGTTGCTACGAACCCGAAGGTTACGGTAGACGACAGCGGAAAGGTAAAAGATTACAACTTCCGTGTATGTTTCATCGACCCCTACCAAGGGGCGGTCGCTGCAGGTTACGCTTATGAGAAGTTGGGCTTCAAGTCCGCTGCTATCTTGTACGACGTAGCTTCCGACTATTCTCAGGGATTTACTCAGTACTTTGAAGAGACATTCACCAAACTCGGCGGAACCATCGTGGCAAAAGAAGGTTTCAAGACCGGAGACGTGGACTTCAGACCTCAGTTGAGCAAGATCAAAGAAACAAATCCCGAAGTGATTCTTATGCCTTACTTCTACAAAGAGGTTGCTTTGACCGCAAACCAGGCAAGAGATCTTGGAATCACAGCTGTATTGATGGGTGGAGACGGATGGCCGTCCGAGCAGTTGATGGAAATGGCTCAAAATGCAGTTCAGGGAAGTATCATTGTAAACCACTTGGATTATGCTGATCCTGAAGCAGTTCCTTTGAAAGAAGCTTATGAAGCGAAATTCGGTACTCCTACCGAGCTTAACACCTATATGGCCAACGATGCTTTCCTCTTGTTGAAGGCTGCAATCGAAAAAGCCGGAGAACCTAATTCCGTTAAAGTTACACAGGCTCTTAACGAAGTTACCGTTAAAGGGGTCACAGGTAATATCAAGATTGATCCCGAAACCCACAACCCTGATGGAAAAGAAGCCGCTATCGTAAAAATCGAGGGCGACCAATATATATTCCAGGAGAAATACGGTATCAAGGTCGACTAGTATTTTGTTAATACTATTCTCCGTTTGAAATGTCAGGTGCACAAGTATATGCTGAACAGAAAAAAGTTTGAAAGTCCATATACTTTAAAGCATTTATCCTGTCAATTCAAACAGACAGTAGTATAAATGGATATGTTTAAGAAATTAAATAGGAGCCTTGCACAAGGCTCCTATTCCAATTTTATGAACAACAGTCGGAAGATCTGAAGGATCGTTTTTATAGTTTGAAGCACTTCCGTTTTGGGGACTGCTTGCCGAAGATTTTCCCGTGGATTTTGTCTCTTTGAGGCGGATCCTAAAATTTCACTTATTTCTCAATGAAATGGAGGACAACACTATGACCAAGTTTCTTCAACAATTGATCAACGGTCTTTCCATCGGAAGCGTTTATGCTTTGATGGCGGTTGGTTATTCGTTGGTTTATTCTATCTTAAACTTCTCCAACTTTGCTCACGGAGGGGTTATCATGTTGGGGGCATATTTCGGCTTCTTCGCATTGACACTGCTTCATCTTCCCTTTATCCCGTCGTTTATTCTGGCGGCAGTGGGTGCAGGTTTGGTTGCAGTTGCCTGCGAGAGAATCGCATATCGACCTTTGAGAAAGAGAAACGCTCCCTTCCTTTACTTTATTATCTCTGCAATGGGAGCTTCCATCTTTTTGGAAAATATCGTTGTTGCAACGATTGGACCGACATTTCGTACCTATCCTCCGATCTTCTCGACAGAGCCGATCATGTTGGGTAATGTCGCTCTCGGAAGATTGGATCTGTTGATGTTTGTTATCTCTGCGATAAGCCTATCCATCCTGGTCTACATAATCGAAAAAACAAAAGTCGGACTTGCTATTCGTGCTACCTCTTACAATGGTCGCGCGAGTACTTTGATGGGTGTCAATGTTGACCGCATCATCTTTACCATCTTTATGATAGGGGGAGTTTTGGCGGGTATCGCCGGTGTATTGTTCGGAATGAAGTACACGGTTTATCCTCAGATCGGGGTTATCACGTTGAAGTCTTTTATCGCTGCGGTATTTGGCGGTCTGGGATCCCTTCCCGGTGCCGTAATCGGTTCGGTCCTGCTCGGTTTGATCGAGACCTTTACCTCGGGTTATTTTTCATCTCAGTACAGAGATTTGTTTTCGTTCACATTATTGATCTTTATCCTCGTTGTAAAACCGTCCGGTTTGATGGGTAAAGTCACTGAAGATAAGGCATAGAAAGGGGGAATTGGATTATGTGGAGTGTAGAATATGTACTTGGTATCATGACCCTTGCCGGTATCTTTTTGATGACTGTTTTGGGACTATCTTTATTGACGGGCTTCACCGGTCTGTTCTCGTTCGGACACGCAGGTTTTATGGCGATCGGAGCCTATACTGCGGCAATGCTTACCAACAGCGGAGTCAACTTCTACGCGGCACTTCTGTGCGGAGGGATTGCGGCAGGTTTGACAAGTTTGATCATCGGTAGGTTGACCTTGAATCTGAAGGGAGACTACTTCTGTATCGCGACCCTCGGTTTCGGGGAAGCTATCCGTTTGCTTTTGGATAACGTCCAGTGGTTCGGTGGAGCGCGCGGTATGGCCTGCGGTTATTATACAAACTTCTGGAATGTTGTTATCGTCAATGTGATCGGAGTAATTGCTCTTGCCTTCCTGATCCATTCCAGACATGGAAGAAACTTCGTGGCAATCCGCGAAGAAGAGTTGGCATCTCAAGCAATCGGTATCAACACATTCAAGTACAAGATGATTTCTTTGGGAATCAGTGCGATCTACGCCGGTATTTCCGGAGGTCTTCTGGCTCACTATCTGACCTACATCCGTCCTCTTATGTTCCAGTTGCTGGTATCCCAAGAGCTTACTATCATCGTTATCTTCGGTGGACTCGGAAGTATCAGCGGCAGTGTCATCGGTGCAATCTTGCTGAAATCTCTTCCGGAGTTGCTCAGACAGTTTGCTCAATGGCGTTTGGTCATCTACGGTGCGGCCGTTATCTTTATTATGATCAGCCGTCCTCAAGGTCTGATGGGTGGAAAAGAGATCACTGATTTCTTCAAGAAGAAAAACAAATCCAAAGGGGAGGTTAAAGCACAATGAGTTCCGTACTTTCTCTTAAAAATGTAACAAAGCGCTTCGGCGGTTTGACGGCGGTGGATACCGTAAATTTTGAAATTCAACAGGGAGAGATCTACGGCTTGATCGGTCCCAACGGTGCCGGAAAAACAACGATCTTCAACCTGATCACAGGTGTATATGATATTACGGAGGGAGAAATCAAGTTTCATGACAAGGTCTTGAATGGGAAAAAACCTTTCCAAATCGCAGAACTCGGAGTTACCCGTACCTTCCAAAATATTCGTTTGTTTAAGAAGTTGACGACTTACGATAACGTTTTGACCGCCTGCCATCGTTCGGCAAACTACGGCTTCTTCGATACCTTGGTTCGAAATAAAAAGTTCCGTGCTCAGGAGAAGGAGCTTCGAGAAAAGACCCGTTCTTTGCTCGAACTTATGGGGCTGTGGGAGTACCGTGATATGGTCTCCTCCAACCTTCCCTACGGACTGCAACGTAAACTTGAAATCGCTCGTGCCTTGGCGTTGGATCCCGCCCTCCTCCTTTTGGATGAGCCGGCAGCAGGGATGAATCCGGAAGAAACCATAAGTTTGATGGAGCTTATTCGGGAGATAAGGGATCGCTTCAACCTGACCGTTCTCGTCATTGAACATCATATGGATTTGATTATGGGAGTCTGTGACAGGATCTATGTTTTGAACTTCGGTAAACCTCTTGCGGAGGGTACTCCCGAACAGATCCAGAACGATCCTCACGTTGTGGAAGCTTATCTTGGAAAGGTGGATGATGAACATGATGCTTAAAGTAGAAAATCTAAACGTTTATTACGGTGGTATTCATGCTCTCAGAGGTGTATCCATCGATGTTGAACAAGGTAAGATCGTTACCATCATCGGCTCCAATGGTGCGGGCAAATCTTCTCTTTTGAATTCGATTTCGGGCACGGTCAAGTACCAATCCGGAGATATTCGTTTCAAGGGTGAGCCTCTCTCAAAACAGTCTCACAAGGTCGTTCAAGCGGGAGTGGTTCAAGTTCCCGAAGGACGTCTGATCTTTGCAAACCTCACCGTTGACGAGAATTTGAGAATGGGTGCCTACCTCAGAAACGATAAGAAGATCGCCGATGATATGGACTATGTATACAAGCTGTTTCCTCGTTTGAAGGAACGTGAAAAACAGATTGCCGGAACGCTTTCCGGAGGAGAGCAACAGATGCTTGCTATGGGAAGAGGACTGATGTGCCGCCCCGAAATCATCCTTTTGGATGAGCCTTCCTTGGGACTGGCCCCTCTTCTTATCAATACGATTTTCGAAATCATTATCGAAATCAAAAAGATGGGTAAGACCATCCTCCTGGTTGAGCAAAATGCATTCAAGGCGCTTTCGATCGCTGACAAGGCTTATGTATTGGAGCAAGGTCAGATCACGAAAGAAGGTTTGGCAAGCGACTTGATCAAAGATCCTTCCATTCAGGAAGCGTATCTGGGGAAAAAATAAGATCTTTAAAAAAAGTGGACATTACGTCCACTTTTTTTGTTCCGGGGAAACGCAGAAAGACGCTATAGAGGAGAAATTGTTTGCAAATTCTTAAAAAATCCTCTATAATCGTTTTATAGGTCGATGTGTTGTCCAAGCTGTTTGGACAACTTCTCATTGCAGGAAAACCGACTTGATGAAGTTGATGAAACAGGATGGTTTGAAACAGTTTCATCTTCTTCCTTCCGTTTTCTGCCCTGCACGGTGTCCATTGTTATAAGGAGGTTTTAGCATTACACCCGTAAAGAAGAAGTTTTTAAGTTTTGTCATCCCTTCCATTGTCGCAATGTGGGTTTTTTCCATTTATACGATGGTGGACGGTTTTTTTGTATCCAAGTATGTAGGTGAGAGTTCTCTCTCCGCGGTCAATCTTGCTCTACCCTTTGTAAACACTTTGTTTGCAATTTCAATCTTATTTGCCA
The DNA here is from genome assembly GCF_042652965.1 of Filifactor villosus. NCBI lineage: Bacteria > Bacillati > Bacillota > Clostridia > Peptostreptococcales > Filifactoraceae > Filifactor > Filifactor villosus. The sequence goes on along the minus strand of NZ_JBHSHL010000005.1, from coordinate 29,181 downwards.
CCGGAACCTCGACCCTGGTCGGGATCGCCCTGGGAGAAAAGAATTACGAACGGGCGGAGGAATTGTTCAATCTTACCGTTGCCGCAGAGCTGATCTCATCCGTTCTTCTCTCCATCTTTTGCAGTCTTTTTTTGGAAGAGATCGTCTACTTTTTGGGTGCAACCACTTATTTGTTTAAGGATGTTTACACTTACCTGCATATCATCGTTTGGTTTTCTCCGTTTTTTATCTTATCCTACCACTTTGAAGTCCTTATCAAGGTGGACGGTTTTCCGAAGCTTGCAACCTTGGGAGTCGTATCGAGCGCTGTTACCAACATCGTTTTGGACTATCTTTTTGTCGGTGTTTTCGATTTTGGGATCGCGGGTGCCGCCTGGGCAACAGGGATTGCGCAGATGTTTTCTACTCTGTTGTTTCTGTATCACTTTATCTTTGGAAATTCCAAACTGAATTTTAAGCGAACAAGATGGTCTTTTTCAACATTCCCCAAAATTTTTTCCATCGGATTCGGAAGTTTTATTTCGGAATTTTCGACGGGATTTACCATCTTTTTGTACAATCATTATATTTTGAAGATTTTGAGCCAAAAAGCACTTATCTCTTACACGGTGGTATCCTATATCAACTTGTTTGTCTTTATGACAATGGTGGGGTTGACTCAAGGAATGCAGCCTCTGGTCAGTTATTACTACGGCAAAAAAGAACAGGCGATTTATCGCAAGTTTCTTCTGTTTTCGGTTGTAGGTGTCGCGTTCCTATCCCTGCTCTTCTACGGAGGTTCCATCTTTATTTCGGACCCTGTTATTTCTTTGTTTATTTCCGCCAACGAGGTTTCTTTATTTCGAGATACCAAGGAAGCTCTATTTTGGTTTGCACCGTCGTTCCTGTTTATCGGGTTTAATACCGTAATCAGCGGATACTTCGCTTCCGTAGGAAGAGCAAAGGAGGCCTTTGTGATTTCGGTGGCCCGAGGTTTCGGCTTTATTTGGTTTGCATTGTTTATAACTTCTCTGACCAAAAATCCAAAACTTCTATGGCTGTCCGCCTTCTTCTCTGAAGTAACCACCTTGCTCCTCGCCCTTGCAATCCTTTTGCCTTTATTAAAAAGACACCCCACCCCTTACCGGGAAGAAGCAGCCTCCCGAAAGATTTGACAGGATGACTAATACCGTTATATCCTGTTGGAGTTTTGAATCATATCATTATCCAAGTTGTTTTTTGCAAATGATGTACTCTGTATATCCACAGCTCATACTATTTTTCGATAGAACGCTTGTAATCCCCTCTCCGCAACTACAAAAATCAGTTCCGGATACCGTGAAACACAGATATTTGATTCCCATAACTTATACGATTCTATCTTTTATACTACTATTCTTTTGATACTACTATTCTTTTGAATAGTGGATATAAACAATCTGTGACCCATAGGAGACAACATAGTTTTTCGTCATCGAAAAATAGATATATCCACACTTCTATTGAAAAATAGTATCAAACGGAGAATAGTATAACACAAGTGTTTATGTCTTGTTCAAATGTGTAATATTTTTGGAGCCACACGTCTAATACTATTATTCCTTTGAATAATGGATATCAACGATTTACACTCCATAGAAGAGAAAACGAATTTTCGTGGTTGCAAAACAGATATAACCATACTTCTATCGAAGAATAGTATGAATACTGGATATAAACAATCTGTGGCCCATAGAAGACAACATGGTTTTTTGTCATCGATAAATAGATATATCGACACTTCTATCGTAGAAGAGTATTAAATATGAGGTATACAGAATATATATTTACCGGAAATGTTTTGAGTAGTCCCAGAATGCAAACTTCACGACCGGACAATTTGAATAACGGGTATCAACGATTTGTACCCCATAGTAGAGAAAACGAATTTCCGTGGGTTGCAAGACAGACATAACCGCACTTCTATCGTAGAATAGTATTAAAGGGATAACAGTTTCATCGGCCAATGAAACAGGCAATATGTAGAAAATCAGTGCTTTTACCTGTCCTATACGTATAACAAGAAAAAGAACATCGGCTCCGATGTTCTTTTTCTATAATCTATAAGCTATCTGACTCGTCTTACTTTTTTTGCCGCCTTATACACCGCCACGGTCACAAAAACGGAAAGGATCGCTTCGGGGATCCCGTTCTGGATCGCGATTCCCGTAAACAGTAGCTTCACTCCCTGTACCGACAAGGTCAGCTTTTCAGCCAACTTATCATGATAGATAAGATAGGCGCTTCCAAGCACCATTACGGTATGAGCCAAGGTTGCCAGAAAGGCTGCCAGGACAACTGCCGTATTCTCCTTCTTAAGCTTGGTCCTTACAAGGTAGTAGACCTGATAACTGATGTAGCCCAATAACACTCTCGGTACGATCGCAACGATCGGATTCCAAAAGATAAAAGATGTCGGTAGCGGTATTATAAATGCCCGGACCATCGATATGATGCCGAACAACAAACCCGTCATCATTCCTATCATAGGACCTTCAAGAACCGCTCCGATAATGACGGGAATATGCATCGTCGTTACCGAAATCGCTCCGATGGTAATAAAACCGATGGGTGTAAAACCCAGTACCGCTGAAATTGCCCCAAGCATACCGACCAAGGTAAGCTGACCTGTGGACATTCCTCTTCGCTGAATTCTCTGTTGTATCATGTTATTCTCCTTTGTTCCGGTTCTCACAATGAGATACCGTTCTTCCTATTTTGTTTTACCGGTTATCATTATACTCCTCTTTGATACAAAATTCCACTTTTTTTAAAAAGTTTTACTTTTTTGTTACTTATTTACTCTTTAAAAGATGTGACTTCCGCTCTGCCCATAATGATATTATCTCCGATAGAAATGTGGAGCTGTAAAATCTGTAACTACAAGAATTTGTTCCATCTTCTATAGAGTCCAAACCTACGATTTCAACAATGCAGTCAATTCCGGTTTTATACTATTCTCCAATAAAAGTCTGGTTATCTCTGTTTTATGACCACGAAAAATTGTTGTGTCTTCTACGGGGCACAGATTGTGGATATCCACAACTCAAGGGAATAACAGTATAAAACACTGTCCTCCCATCGAAGAGCGGATAATATCTTTCTCTATAAATATAAAAAGTCATTTCGAAAACCATAGGATACGCATCATTGATGTCGACCGGTTCAAAAATCGGCAAGGGCTTAATGTTATATGATACTATTCTCCGTTTAAAATATCAGGTAAACAGAATAGATGTTTTTCGGAAACGTTTTGAGTCCTCGTAGAATTCAAACTTCACGACCGGACAATGTTAAGGAAACACCGCACAAAGGCAAACTTCCGACTTTTCTTCGATTTTATAAAACACAAAAGTCTGTCATATCAATCTTTTTAAGAATTTCATCTTTTGTACAAAATCGATCTTGTGCCGATTTTTCGAATTTTGCGGTATCGCCTTAATAGATAATAGTATGAGAGGTGCAATTATTAAAACAAGAGGTGCGACAAACTTCCATATTTTGCAGCTTCAAAGAAAAAACAGTTTCTCGTTTTTGTGTGCTGTTTTCACAGACAAAGCCTTATTTATCCCCGTACTTTTTTCTGTCTTAACGAGGAGCAGCTCTCTATGTCTGCGACCTTCTCTGCAGATAAGATTGCGGACAAAACAGCCTCCTTCATAGCCTCCTGTGCAAGATAAGAGACCTTGTCGGCATCCGCCGGGACTTCTCCGGACGCCATACAAAAGATGGTATCTCCATCCATGCCCGTGTGAACGGGACGAATGGAGAGGGCGTAGCCGTTATGTGCCGTTTGGGCAACCCTATTGCACTGTGCCTTTGCAAGGCAAGCATTGGTGATGATACAGCCAATCGTGGTATTGGCTCCCTGCAGAGAAGCCCTCTCCTGCCCCATCATCAGCTCCCTCGCCGGAAGGATTTTTGTCCCTTCCTTATTCAAGACTCCCGCCAAGATTTCCTCGCCTTCATAGACTTCGCCACAAGCATTGACACAGACGTAAGCTCCAACCCTAAGGCCCTCTTCCGTCTCCAACTCATAGTAGCCCGTACCGCCCTTCATCACTGAGCCGAAACCCCTCAGTTTTCCGACAGTGGCTCCGCAGCCTCCTCCCACGTTTCCAATCTCGATCTCGGTATTTGCACTCTTCGCCGCACGATATCCCATCTCCTTGTCGGGACGTACCTTGGGATCCCCCACCGCCAAATCAAAGAGAACTGCACCCGCTACGATGGGTACCTTTGCCACCTGTACATCGAAACCGATCCCTTCTTCTTCCAAATAATCCATGACTCCACAAGCACTTTCCAAACCGAAGGCCGAACCCCCGGAAAGTACGACGGCGTGAATCTTATCTACCGTCTTTTCACTCTTGAGCAAGTCCGTCTCCCTTGTGCCGGGAGCGTTGCCTCTGACATCACAACCCGCCGTTGCTCCCTCCGGTGCAAGGATGACGCTCACCCCTGTCAGAGCGTTTTCATCTTGAGCCGTTCCAACCAAAAAACCTGCAATCCCTATCTTTTTTTTCATACCCGACCTCCAATTTTCGTCCTTAAATTTTCCCCTTATTTTTCGTTTTATGCTCCATCTTAAGGGTTTTATACTTAAATCCTTCTTTCCTCTTACAAGGGCAAAATTCTTGTCTCTCATGCCCATCTTCTTCCAACAGAGCCTTATCCCCTTTTTATATTATAGCATCATCTTTTTGTAATTCCGCGTTTTTTATGCTATGATTTTCATAAGTTCAAATATCTTAATTGCAATCAAAAATGGAAGCTGATGAAACATCCTATACTACTACCCGTTATATTATCCGGAGTTTTGACGCTTTGATATTCACGCTGATTTCAACTACGATGTAAACTCGTCTGTGTTATGACAGAGAGATGAAATAATGATAGGCATCAATATGTGACTGCACCGGGGTGATACCGTATAATTCAAAAAAACAACACAAAATCGGTGTTATACGAAGGATGAAATTACTACAAATCTTACTATGACAAGCTCTCGAGCTTTATACATTCAAAAAAACCTAACGTTTTCCTTTGTATACCGTACCTTAGGTTTTAGTATAAGAGGGGAAGCGTATAACACCAACTTCTCTTTTTTAGACAGTTTCCCAACAGGAGGACCCCTATGAAAATTACGATTGTCTCAAAACTCAAAAAGCCCCCTTCTTTTTGCAAGGATGCCATCGCCGAATACCAAAAGAGGATCTCGCGCTATGCAAACCTCTCGTTTACTACAGATCTTTCCCCCTCTTTGAGAAATAAGAAAGACTGTTTGATCCTTCAGCTGTGCACAGGCAAAAAGACTCCTTCCTCGGAAGAGTTCTCCGAAGAGATGGAAAAGTACAACAGAGAGGGAATCAGCCATCTGGTTTTTCTGACAGACAAAGTCCACGAAGATTTTGCTTGTGAGCTGAACCTCTCTTCGTTTGACATTTCTCCCGAACTTCGTACTATACTTCTCTTGGAACAGATCTACCGCGCTTTTCGGATCCAAAACAATGAGCCTTATCACAAGTAGTGAATAAGGCTCATTGTTTCACGTGAAACATTATTGTTCCATACAAGCGGATATCTCAAACAACTCCGCATTTTTTCGTTTTGTCCACCCTCATTCTAGTTCTGAAACCAGGTGGAAGGAAGAAAGATCACGGCTACGGGAAACAATTCCAACCTTCCTGCGAGCATATTGAAGGAAAGCACGATCTTGGTGATTGCCGTCAAACTGCTGAAGTTGCTCACGGGGTTGGTTACTCCCAAACCCGGCCCCACATTGTTCAAACAACAGGATACCGATGCAAAACTCGTAATCAGATCCAAGTCCTGACTCAGAAGGATAAGGGTAGATGCCGCAAACACCAAGGCATAGATATTCATATATACATGGACTTCTTCAATGACCTTCTTCCTGACGACCCCTTCCTCAAACCTCATGCTGATTACACGGTTGGGAGAGAGCATCTTTCTCATTCCTCCATAAGCGTTTTTGACCAAGAGGATGATACGGGACACCTTCATCCCTCCGCCGGTAGAGCCCGCCATGGCGCCGATAAACATCAGCAACAGAAGGATGCCCTGTGAAAGGTAAGGCCACTGCTCATAGTTCTCGGTGACAAAGCCCGTCGTGGTAATAATTGAAGCAACTTGGAAGGCCGATGCCCGAAAGGCGGGCCATACGCCTCCGACCACATCTATGATGTTGAAGGTGATCACGGCAATTGCAGCACCTATGATCAACAGATAGGTCCTAAGTTCCTCACTGGAAAAAAACTCTTTGACATTTCCTATCAGAATAAAGTAGTAGAGTTGGAAGTTTACTCCGAACAAAATCATAAATACCGTGATAACCCCTTCGATATATGCACTGTTATAATAAGCTATACTCGCATTTCTGGAGGAAAAACCTCCCGTTCCCGCCGTCGAAAAAGCATGGATCCACGAGTCGAAGAAACTCATTCCCCCCGCTTTTAAGAGGATGACTTCGATGATCGTCAAGGTAATGTAGATTCCATAGAGTATCCTCGCTGTCGATGACATCTTGGATACCAGCTTTCCCACCTTATGTCCGGGCACCTCCGCCTTCATCAGATACATATTGTTGTTGTGATTCTGAGGAAGAACGGCAAAGGCGAAAACCAAAACACCCATTCCTCCTATCCAGTGAGTAAAGCTCCTCCAAAACAGGAGACCGTTGGACATTACTTCGATGTCGGTCAAAATGGTCGAACCCGTTGTAGTAAACCCCGATACCGTCTCAAAAAACGCATCGACATAAGAAGGGATCTCCCTGCTGATATAGAAGGGCAAGGCACCGAACAGAGACAGAACGATCCACGCCATCGATACGATGACCATCCCTTCCTTCGCATAAAAACTTGCATCTTCCGGTCTCTTATATGAGAGCAGGAAACCTGTCAAAATAAGGGCCACGGCTACCCCGAACAAAACATATCCGACCCTTTCGCGATAGAACAGCGATACAAATCCCGGCACAAGCATAAGCAAGCCTTCGAGTTTTACGATCAGACCTATAATATAACGAATCATTTTATGGTTCATAGCGCCTACCCTTCCAAAATATCATTTAGATCTCGCAGATACTTCTGTGTCGTAACAACGATCACCCTGTCCTTCTCCCGGATGGTATCCATGCCTCTGGGATAGATCAATTCATTGCCCCTCAAGATATAGGCGATCAAAATATTCTTTTTTATCGGCATTTCTTCAAGGGTGACGCCAAGCTGAGAAAAGTTCGCACACACATTAAATTCCAAAGCTTCTACGCGGTTTTCCAAGATACGGTACAAGGTCTCCACATTACTTCCCTGTGAATTTTGCTTGGCTCTCACATAGCGAACGATCCTCGTTGCCATAATATCCTTGGGGATTACACAACTTTCCAAACCGACCCTCTCCAAGATCGCCAGAAGATTTCGCCGACTGATTTTAGTAATGGTTTTTGCTACTCCCTTCGACGCCGCATGCATCGATACGATGATATTTTCTTCATCAATTCCGGTCAAGGAGACACAGGCATCGAAGTAAGAAATCCTCTCTTCATCGAGCACATCCTGCAAAGTCCCGTCACTGTTGATGATACTCGCCTTCGGAAGCTTCTTGCTGAGCTCCTTACACCTCTCCTTGTCAAGTTCGATAATCTTCACATTGATATTGTGCTTCAAAAGCTTTTGAGCCAGATAGTAAGAGATCCTTCCTCCTCCGATCATCAGTACATCCTTCATCCTTTTTTGAGACAGACCCTGGTACTTAATCATCTTCATCACCTGCTTGGTCGTTCCTGTAACAAAGAGGCGATCCTCCGCCTGAAGGACGAAGTCTCCTCTGGGAATAAAGAGTTCCTCGTCGCGAACCACCGCACAGATCAAGATATGCAACCCCTTCTTTTTTTGAAGCTCCATCAGAGGCAGACCTTGAAGATCACTTTCCTGTGAAACCCTTATCTCGACAAGGTTTACCCTCCCCTTTGCAAAGGTTTCTATATTTGCCGCAACAGGAAACTGCAACATCCTGAACATATCGTTTGCAGCCTCAAACTCGGGATTGATAATCATATTGATACCGATTTGATCCCTCATAAACTCCATCTGTGTCGAATATTCGGGATTTCTCACCCTTGCTATCGTGTATTCGACCCCGAGCCTTTTTGCCAAGATACAACACAAAATATTGACTTCATCCGCATTGGTAACGGCAATGATCATATCGGAGCCCTTGATTCCCGCATTCATCTGTACATCGTAGGCTGCTCCGTTCCCCACGGTACCTATGATGTCATAACTGTCAACCAATTTCTCCACCAGGTTGGAATTTTGATCGATCACAACGATATCATGATTTTCTTTGGAGAGATTCTCAATCAATGCCTCTCCCGCTTTTCCTGCTCCAACTATTACGATTCTCATTTTCTTCTCCACCTTATAAAACTCTCTGTCTTCTTTCGAAGCCGATCTGCACGATATCGGCGGTCTTTCTTCCCCCAAGATCCCGCGACTTTCATTTACAAAACCAAAACCATAGGATCTGTTCGAATCAGCCTCCTATGGCTTGTATACAACCTCGTTTACACTATACGTATCCCGGATATCGTCAAGAAAAACCTCCTCAAACTCAACTCTCAGTCCCAAGTTTGACAAATGATGGTTTCTAAACTTTCCGTTCCTATACGACTTCTTATCTTACCACTATAGCACCTTTGTTTCAAGCACAGGAAAAGTGTTTTTTCAACTTCTTTACATTCACAGCCTTCCATCTCCCTGCTTTATTACACCAAACTAGGGTCTTATCCTTGAGAACGCCTCGCAGATCTGCTCCAGAAGTGCGATCCGAAAGAGTTGATGAGGAAAGGTCAGGTTCGAAAAACCGATGGACATCGAGGCCTTCTTCCTCACATTTTGTCCAATGCCCAAACTTCCGCCTATAACAAAGGCAAGGTGCTTGTCTGCGTCGCAACTCTTCTTCAAAAACTCCGTAAACTGCTTACTGTCCATCTGTTTGGCACCGACATCAAGCAAAATCACTTCCTCATTCTTTTGAAGACAAGCCAGGATTTTTTCGCCTTCTCGCTGTTTGGTCTTTTCATTTTCCTTGAGAGAAGCTCTCTCGGAGGTTTTTTCATCCTCAACTTCTACGATATCAAAGGGCACTTTCAAAGAAATTTTTCGAAAAAAATGCCTCTGCGCCTCCCTCAGGTAATCCTCCTTGAGTCTTCCTACCGCTATCACACGGATCTTCATCTTCTTCTATGCCCTCAAGTCCTTGACGGTCAACTCTACGGGACAATGATCCGAACCGTGGATCTGTGTATGGATCTTGGCATCTTCGAGGTTCTTCTCCAATTCTTCGGACACAACAAAATAATCGATCCTCCAGCCCGCATTTTTCTCTCGTGCCTTAAAACGATAAGACCACCAACTGTAAACCCCGGTCGTATCGGGATAAAAATATCGGAAGGTGTCAATAAACCCGCTGTCGAGCAGAGCTGTCATCTTTGTCCTCTCCTCGATCGTAAAGCCTGCGTTTTTCGTATTGGTCTTGGGATTTTTGAGATCGATTTCCGTATGTGCCACATTCAGGTCTCCGCATACGATGACCGGCTTGTTCCCTCTCAATTTGAGCAGGTAAGCTCTGAACTCATCTTCCCAAACCATCCGATAATCCAAACGTTCCAACTCCGTCTTGGAGTTGGGCGTATATACTGTGATCAGATAGTAGTCTTCGTACTCCAGGGTAATCACCCTGCCCTCCTGATCATGCTCCTCTATGCCGATCCCGTAATACACGGACAAAGGCTCCTTCTTCGTGAAGATAGCAGTTCCGGAATAGCCCTTCTTCTTTGCATAGTTCCAGTATTGATGATATCCCTCAAGTTCCAGATCAATTTGACCCTCTTGCAACTTGGTTTCCTGAAGGCAGAAGGCATCCGCATCCACTTCCTTAAAAAAATCCATAAAGCCCTTTTTGACGGCTGCTCTTATCCCGTTTACATTCCAAGAAATCAGTTTCATATTCTATCCTTTCTTCAAGGTGGACATCACGTCCACCTTTGTGTTCTCAATCAAAAATCTCTTTGTTTAAAAAACTCCCGCACAGCAGAAGGTTCTCACTTTTTTTGAAGGCAACTCCCAAGTCCCGACCCGAGAAATTTCCAAGATACTTTTTTGTACTATCCTCCAATAAAAGTATGAATCTATCTATTTTTTTCAACCACAAAAATTCGCTTTATCCTCTACGGGTGATAGATTGTTTATATCCATAACTCAAAAGAATAATAGTATTATATTATAACCTATTCCCATTGACAGATTGATCGGCTTGAAGAATGTCATCCTCCGAATTGTTTTTCGAAAATGGTATATTCCATCCACCTGACCTTTCAAACAAGTAATAGTATTAACCGTCAAGGTATATATTTTTTTCTACGCTATGCTCTATCTCGTCATTATCCCGATGATTTGTGCTTTTATATACCTCCAACTAATTGTTTTATGGTAAGTCAAACGAATATTTCCGGATTTCGATCGAAGGATTGTGGAGTTTTTTCTGCAATCACTTCTTATCGAAAAAGTGGACATGATGTCCACCTTTTTACTTTTCTCTCTTCTGAAGTTTCAGTACAAGGTCGATCAATTCTTTAATTTCTTCCTCCTTATGAAAGACTACGTGCTGCATGACTCCCTCGTGGAAAAAACTTACCTTGCAACTCTGCTTCTCCTGTGTGATCTCCGCCTTCATCTTGACAAGGTCTCTCTTTGTCATCCCCGGTTTAAAATAGCTCATCGACTGCGTCGGGTATTTCAAGAGAAGGTCCAAATAATTTTTTTCAATCTCTTCTTGGATCTCGGGTTTCATCACGGCGAGTTTCGCTCCGGTCTCCAAAGAGATCTTTCCGTTATAGAAGAGCTCCAACAATTCCGGACGGAGGCTTTCCAGTTTTCGGTAGCGGTCGATGTGCCTTCCGCTCATCTCAAAGCTCTCGGCAACAATCTCTCTTGTCTTTCTGTTCTTGTAGCCCTCAAATCCTCCTCTTCTTTTTTCTCTGATGATCTTGTACTTCTCTATAATGCTTTTTGTCAAAAGCTTCGGGCCGAGTTGACGTTGGGCATAGTTCGCATCGATGATGATCTCCCTGGCATCCGAGTCCGAGAGGTTCTCCTTAACAATGGCGAAGATCTCTCTGAAGTCTTCGCTCTTTACATCCGAGAGTTCGAGTTCACCCAGACTGCTGCCTTCTTCCCGTTCCAATTTTTGCAGTTCTTCACGGATATAACGATAGGCTCTTACCCGATTATGCCCCGACAAGATCCTGTTTCTTCCCTCGATATGCTCCACGACGATGGGATGAAGCAGTCCGTGGACCAGGATGGACCGCACCAATCTTTCAAACTCGTCTCCTTCCAAAGGAGGATAAAAGTTCCAATCCGAAGGTGCCGCTTCAAGTTTGTCGATCTCTATCTTGACGATCTGCTCCTGTGGGATCTCACGGAGTTCTGATTTTTGTTGTGACAGGGAATAGTCCCTTGTCGCAGCGTTCTTAAAGCTTGTCATGGAGCCTATGTCGATGTTCTTAACCTTTCTTTGAGACACGCTCGATCACCTCCTTGGCAAACTCCTTGTACTGCATCGCCGCCCTGCTGTTCGGGGAGTATTCCAGCACCGCTATGCTGTTCCACTGCGCCTTTTCCACTGAAGTATCCAGATTGATTTTCGTCTCAAACAGGATCTCTCTTCCGAAGATATTCTCGATCAAGGTCTGCCCTCTCTGATTCATGATCTTGTTGTTCGGCTTATATAAGGTTGTCAGGATACCTAGGATCTCAAGCCTTTCATTCATGGATAAAAACTGGTGATAGAAGTCGAGGAAGGTTCTGATTCCTCTTATTCCGAACATTGCCATCGGCACGGGAATGATCACATAGTCCGAGACATTGAGAATATTTGCCGCCAAGTCTCCGAGATAGGTCGATGTGTCGAAGATGACAAAATCATACTTCCTGCTCTCCAAAAGAGGGGTGATGATCCTCTTTAGCAGGAACTCTCTTTGAAACTCATGATGGAGGTCGTATTCAATCTTGCTGATATAATCATCTCCGGAGACAAGGTCGAGATTTTCATACCTCGTTGGAGTGATAAAATGACTCAAATCCTGCTTCTGTCGAATCGCCTGGTAGATTGTCTTGTTAAAATCGATCAGTTGAAGACCGAATTCCGTCAGGGACTCATCTACAGTGAACCCCAAGGTGTTGGTAAGATCCATCTGTGAGTCACAGTCGATAGCCAGTGCCTTATACCCCTGCTCTCCAAGAGCGATCGCCAACATGGATGCGGTCGTACTCTTACCGGAGCCACCCTTGGAATTTGCGATTGCGATTACAAGGGTCCTCTCTGGATGATATCTTTTGCTCAAAGTCGCTCCCCTCCTTATTGTTTACTTTCCCCTATCATATCATAAGTGATTTGATAATTCCACGATTTTTCAACTACCTCGTCCAAACTTCTCCGTACACTTGTGCCTGCACAACTACAAAAATTACGATATAAACGCAAACCGGCTCTTTCTACCTTTTCATCCTATTATCTGTTTCAGCAATGGGAAACACCGCCCAAATCCAAACTCCTGATTTTCCTTTGGGTTTACGAAAGATAAAGGTTTGTCACATCAACATTTTCAAGACGTTTATCCTCCATATATAACATCGGTTTTATGCCGTTTTTTTTGAATTATACGGTATGTCCTTAGGTTTTGGAAGATGGTATTTTTATCCAAGAGATGTATCTGCGATATACAGCTCGCGCAAACCCATACTTTTGAAAATATTTTGATCGGAGAAACATCGATTTTATACCGCATCTTTCAAGTATGAGATATGTCTCCTCCGATATCGTTTCTCTTCCCAATCAACAAAATTCTCCTTATATGATATCATTTTAGTGCAATACATAGTATAATGGATGTATTAGCAGCAAAGAGCGGTGCAGTTCTTAGATAAGTTGTCTTTCTGTGATGGAAAATTTCAAAAGAAAATCTCTATCGCATCTGTTCCTTTCATACATACCGCTTTGATCTGCGATATGCAAAAAGATACTTCATTCGATCTTTCGACCGAAGACAAAAAAGGAGGATGTTCTATGAAACATACTATTTTGATCGTAGAAGATGAAAAACCTATCTCCGACATTGTAAAATTCAATTTGGAAAGAGAGGGTTACGATATTGTAACGGCCTTTGACGGTCCCGACGGTTATCAAAAGGGTCTGGACGAAAACATTGATCTGATCCTTCTCGACATTATGTTGCCTTCCATGGACGGTTTTGAGGTTTGCAGAAAGATCCGCGAAAAATCCGCCGTTCCCATCATTATGGTAACGGCGAAGGAAGAAGAGGTCGACAAGATCCTGGGCCTTGAATTGGGTGCGGATGACTATATCACAAAGCCCTTCAGCCTTCGTGAATTGATTGCAAGGGTAAAAGCGAACTTAAGAAGGACCAGTATGCCCAGCCAAAATTCGACCGAAAAAGACATCATCCGTTGCAAGAGTCTTATGATCGACATCGTAAAGTACGAAGTCACCAAAAACGAAGTTCCTTTGGAGTTGACGGTTCGGGAGTATGAACTGCTCAAGTTTCTTGCAATGCAACAGGATCAGGTTTTTTCGCGAGAACAGCTCCTCAAGCAAGTATGGGGATACGAATACTATGGGGATATCCGCACCGTGGATGTCACGGTGCGAAGATTGAGAGAAAAGGTGGAGGATGACTCGTCCAACCCCTCCTACATCATGACCAAGAGGGGCGTCGGTTACTTCTTTAAGGGGGAATAATCCTTGTTTAAAAGTATTCGTTGGAAGCTGATCTCCCTTTATTTTATCCTGGTGTTTGTCGCCATGGCGATTGTCGGTCTCTTTATCACACAGCAGTTGGAGAGCTACAACCTCTCTACGGTCAAGAGGACACTTTCGGATGTCTCCAACAACCTGATCAACCAAAGCATCGACTCCCATGTCAATGTGACCGAACAACGGTTCGACATCCAAAGAATCTTAGATACGACAACCCTTCCCGAAGGCTATGAGATCTCGGTCATCGACCTGTCGACGGGTACCATCGTCGCCTCGACCAATACCAACCTTTTCGACAAACCGGGTATGGATGTGTTCAGCGTTGAGATGATGCTCGAAACGAGTGAAAACAACGTCATCGACAAAATCATCGTCGAAGAAGGTCCTTACAAAACAAGGTATCAACATATGGCCTTTACCTACGATGACGGAAGCGAAAAAAATACAGGCTATATCATCTACTCCAGGGCTTCTCTGGAGGCGGTCGATGAATCCCTCAGCCATGCAAAGGGGATCTTCCTCAACGCCACCTTCATCGCGTTGGCGGTCACCATCGTCCTGGGATATGCAATCGCGATTTCGATCACGGTTCCCATCAACGATTTGAGAAACAAGGCCTTGAAGATGTCCCAGGGAGATTTCTCCCAAAGAGTGCAGATCCAATCTCATGACGAGATCGGTCAGCTTGCTTCCGCCTTCAACTTCCTGACGGAACGGCTCAACGAGACCCTGATTGAGATCTCCTCCGAGCAGAATAAACTCAATGCGATCATCGAACATATGGACGATGCCCTGATCGCCGTCGACGAAGTCGGAAAAATCATCCACTACAACTCCTCGGCAGAGGTTCTTTTGAATCTGCCTGTCGGAAACAAGGAATACGTTCAGGAAATCTTTCCCTTGGAGAACAACGAGTTGACTCCCGAAGAGATTATGTCGGACACCCCGGGAAGTACAAACAAACTCCCCGTCATCACGGTGAATAACAAGGCACTGAAACTCTCTTCCGCCTTTTTCAGCGATGACAAAAAAATTCTAAAGGGTTATGTCATCTTATTTCAGGATATTACGGAGAGAGAACACCTGGACAATATGCGAAAGGAATTCGTCGCCAACGTGTCCCATGAGCTCAAAACTCCAATCACCACGATAAAGAGCTATTCCGAGACCTTGTTGAGCGGCGCCTTGGAAGAGCCGGAACTTGCAAAGAGCTTTCTCAATGTCATGGTCAAGGAAGCCGATCGTATGACCTCTTTGATCCGCGATCTCCTGCAGTTGTCTCACATCGACTTTAATAAAATGACTTGGAACTTCGAATACACAGACATTCACTCTCTTTTGACTGATGCCATTGAGAAGATGAAACTCTTCTATGAAGAAAAGCACCAGCTCATCCGCCTCGAAGCTCCGGAAAACTTGTTTTTGATCTGGGCGGATCGATCCAAATTGGAACAGGTCATCATCAATATCCTCTCCAATGCGATCAAGTATACTCCGGAATCGGGAACTGTGGATATCTCTCTGAAGCTTGTGGATAACATGGTCTATATTTCGATCGAAGATACGGGGATGGGAATTCCCGAAAAAGACCTCGCACACATCTTTGAACGCTTCTACCGTGTTGATAAGGGACGCTCCAGAGAGCAGGGAGGAACAGGGTTAGGCCTGTCCATAGCCAAGAACATCATCGAGGCTCACAAGGGAACGATCGAGGTAGTCTCAAAGTTGGATCAGGGTACCTGTTTCACGATCAGCTTACCTGTGCATAAGTCCGAAATGTAAGCTACATTTAATTGCGATGTAATCATTTTGTAATATAAGAAGGATATAATGAGTTTAGGTGTAACCATACTTGTTTTGTATGGAAATGTACCGACATTTTATGAAGAAGGAGGTGTCATTTGGTGAAAAAATTTGTCAGTGTTTTTCTGCTCTCTCTAATGCTTGTATCCGTTTCCGTTTCTTATGCGAATCCTTCAAGTAATGAAACACTTTCACAAAAAGAAGTTGTGCAGATTTTGGAGAATATCGATACCGAAAACAGCCCTATTATAAAGAAACCTGAAGAATTAAACGTTTCCACAACTTCCAATACCATAGTTATCTCCGGCAAAGGTCGCGAAAAAGAAAAAGTCATTATCGAACTTTATTATAAAGTAAAAGACGATTATGTTTTTGATAAGCAACCTATAGAAGTAACCCTAGGTCCTTTAGGCGTATTCTCAAAAGAAGTCGCTATAAAAAATTCCTTCGGTTCCTCTACCAAAGAGCTTTTTGTGTTGGTGAAGATACAGAGGAAGAACGAGTGGATCGTCGATGCACGCAAGATGGTGTATTCCGATATTTCCGATATTAAAAAATCATTGGAAAATATCAGAAAACCGTAATATACTAATATATGTATGAACAAAATATCATGGTAGATTTATCATGATATTTTTATTATAAACTACTTATCGGTGAATATTATGAAACTTTCGATAGAACCTGTAAAATCTCTCATCACGATGTTTTTGTTCGCCCTCTCCTTTGCTCTGCTGTTGACAAAGTTTTACTATCTCCCTCATCTGATGGAGAGTTCCACCTCTTATCGCAGCATTACTCTGGACTACGCTTGGGAAAACACCGTGGAACCCAACTACATCATCTGTTATCTGGGCGGAAACAAAATTACCAAAATGTTCGACACCAAGGCGGAGTCGTACGGCAAACTTCGCAGTCTTATCCGTGAAAACATCTCTTCTTCGGAAAAAGGAAGTTTCCATCCGGGAGAAACGCTTTCTTCTTCCAAAAATGAACGTGGGATAGAGATCCTCTTCCGGCCCTCCGTCGATGCCAAACTTCTCTCGGGGAGTATCTTCAACGATACGGAGCGGCTGAGAGGTCTGAGAACGGTCTCCAGGATCTACCTCTCCTCCATCCAAAACAAACCTCTTTTCTTTGAAGGCGATGAAGGCTTGATCGAGTTTTCGATTCAAAAACGGGAGATCAATCAGCTTCTGGAAAACATTCAGAGTTCTCCCTACGTCGGATATTACAGCTTAAACTACCTCTTTGAAAGCAGCAGCCCCGCCTTTGTAAACCAGGATGAGATCGGCCACTTCCCCGTCTACAATACCAAGAGCTCCTTGGGTCACGACAGCCGCGAGGAAATTGCACGTCGATTGTTCGGGCAGCAATTCGACTTCCTCAGTGAGATCACCGAGACAGACGGACGTTATATCTACTCTTACAACTATGGAAAAAAAGTCTTTAAGACAACTCCGAACGGTATGATGGAATATACCAACGAAAACTTCAAGGTGGCAAAATACGACCTGAAAGAGCAGTTTCATGTGGCAGTAGATTTTCTCAAGATGCTCAACTATGACATCCCTTCTCTACGCCTTTACGGACACAGGTATGTCAAAGTGCACGGAAATGATGCCACGAAATTTATTTTCAAACGGATGTTCAACGGTCTTGAGATCGACTCCTCAGGCAACTCCTGCAACATCGAAGTTACTTTGGTCGGTGAAGACGTCTACAAATTCCGCGGCCAGGCACGCAATTTTTCCGGTCTGGACCTGAAGTACGACTCTCAGACCATTCCGGGTCTCAATGCCTTGGAAAGTCTTTATATCTATTCCAAGAAGAAAAACCCTTCTCTGGATGCAACTTCATACTTCAACTCGATCGCCGACTTCACGGTTTCCTATTTTATGAACGAAAACAAGGACCTGTTGCCCTGCTATAAGATAACCATAGACAGACGCAATTATTACATTGATATTTACACAGGGGAGGTGATCGCAAATGAACTGGAACCGAGCTAAGACCTACCTGATCCTCGCCCTTCTGCTTGTAAATATTCTCTTGGGATACAGCATCTATATGGAGATTCAGGCAAACAAACCTCGCAATACCTACTCCGAGGAGATGATCAGGCATTTTCACAACTACCTCAAACAACATGAAATTTCGCTGGATACGACCTTGGTAGAAGAAAAGGATATGATTTCTCCCATCGAAGTCAACTATCTCAACATCAGTGAGACACTTTATCCGCATCTCTTCTATGATTTCAGGCCTTACATCCGTGTCCAAAAGGGAAAGAAGCTTACCATGGCTATTCCTCTGGCCATGATAATGACCGAAGATACCGACCATCTTGAATACACCGAAAAATTTATTAAACGGTATTTTCCCGATGAGGATATGACCTTAAAATACAATTCAAGGGATGAACACGGAGAATTTTATTACTATACTCCCCTCTATAAGGGTAGACCCCTGGAAGAGGCCTTTTTGACCTTTCAGTTTGACGATACCTTCCATGCATTAAATATTACCAAGATCAATATTCAGCCTCGAAAATCCTCGGTCGAAGAACACTCGGTGTCTTCACCTATCAAGGCTGTCTCTCAGGTGGTCTCTCAGATGGCGCCGGGCTCTCATATCATCCAGGTGGAGCTTGTCTACTACTACCGTCCCGAAAACGACTCCGACCTCCTGCTTACGGAGCGTGCAAGAGCCTTCCCCAGTTGGAGGATCCAAACATCGGATCACCAGTTTTTCTATGTGTCCGCCATCCATCAATAAGGCAGAGACGGGAAGGTTCTTTAATTTTATTTTACAGTTTCAGACAGAACCTGAAATCCGATAAGAACGTATGTTGTTATACTTTACTTTTATTATACGAGGAAAGGTTGCATAATTCGGAAGATCAGCGTAAGATTTTATGAAAAGAATGAAAGTATTGTTATGACAAATTTTCGTATTTTATCAACTCAAAGGAAGATCAGGAGTTGGACTTTGTGCAATGTTTCCCCTAACAAGCAGAGCGCAATCGCTTTCATACAAAAAATAAAACTGTTGAAATTGTTCATTTTACGAGATTTTTGTACTATATAAGACAACAGCGAGATCAAAATTCAGCTTTGTGCTTGCCTGAGCTATACTGTTATCTGTTTGTGTTGGTTGCTATCGTCGTATCATCGAATCGAAAAAAAGTATGGACATTTTTTAAACGGCCGGTGCAACGGCACGTTGAAATTCATAGTAATTTCGACTGTGATATAAACTCTTTTGGTTCATAACCAAGATAAGAAATAAAGATAACTATCAATATGTCAATACACCGGAGGCAACTTGCCCCATAGAAAGGAGAGATAATGATGTATTTAGATGAAAGAACCCTTCCGACCTACCTTCAAAGGGATATTGAAGAATATCAAAAGGCGTTGAAGAATAACAATCGTTTGGATGCAAATGAACTTTGGTGCGAGGTGTACGGTTCGATCAACTCGGCACAACACGGGTATGAGATCACAAAAGAAGTGGCCGATTATCTGAGAAAGAAATACTTGGGTCTTGAGTAGGAAGGATGTTATGGATTTTTCAACTTGTCCGATAAACCGTTTGAAATTGTCTGGAGGAGTAAATGGAAATAAGATAGGGATTTCTTTTAACGGAGAAACCTATATGTTAAAGTTTCCCCTGTATGCAAAATTAAATCCGTTGATGAGTTATGCAAAAGTCCACGCGATTTCCTTAGGAGAGGCCTTTAAGAAGGCTTTATTTGACCGTATAGAGGACGAATATGACCTTGTCCTGGCAGAAGAAGCTTATAAAGACTATGTGGACAGCGGATACAAATCTACCGCTGTAGCCGATTTCTGGAGAGAGTTGGATGAAAAAAATGTATAAGGTTGAACTGTCTGAACGTTTTAAGAAAGAATTTAAGCGACTGGACAAGTACACACAGAAGATCCTACGAGGATGGATCGATAAGAATCTTGTAGATACATCCGATCCTCGTATACATGGAAAAGGATTGACATCCAACAGAAGCGGTCAATGGAGATACCGAATAGGAGACTACCGCCTTATACTATTATTCTTTTGAGTTATGGATATAAATAATCTGTGACCCATAGAAGATAAACCGACTTTTCGTGGTTTGAAAAACAGATATATCTATACTTCTATTGAAAAATAGTATTATATGTATGATAAAGGATGATACACTTATTATCCTTGCTTTGACTGTCGGACATCGAAAAGAAATCTATCGCAAATAGCTAATACTGTATCGTTGATCCTGTAATTATGTCAAAGATATGTATATGATTGACAACACCCCTTAATATGCTATACTTATAAGCAATAAAAGCCGTTGCTTTTGTTGGTGGATTGACACCTAAAATCCGAAAGCACAGCCGGACGAATGAGCCGGCCAGTTGGCAAGCAACAGAAAAACTTGAAAGCACAGCCGGACGAATGAGCCGGCCGGTTGGCGGACAACAGAAAAATCAATCACTAAGAGGGGGTACGATTCACTGCGGTGGTCTAGGCTCCCTCTTTAAATTTTTATCTTCTTTGGAGGATTCGATGGATAAAAAAGAAGCTAAACGAGGTGGATCAAACGCCAATGACAACAGGGTGTTTATCAACGCCTGCCTATGGATCGTAAGAACCGGCTCTCCTTGGAGAGATCTCCCTCCTCAATACGGAAAGTTCAATGCGGTCCATCGCAGATATAAACGATGGTGTGACAACCATATTTGGGAATATATCCTTGCAGAACTCATAACGGAACCCGACTATGAGTGGCTGATGATCGATGCCTCCCATTGCAACGTTCACCCTCATGCTTGCGGAGCAAGGGGAGGAAACGAAGCAATCGGGAGGACAAAAGGGGGCTCAATACCAAGATTCACCTTGCGGTGGATGCGCATGGTATGCCACTGCGAACTCTTGTCACAGAGGGTACAAGAGCAGATTGCAAAATGGCAATCGAATTGATCGAAGGAATCCCTGTGGAACATCTGATGGCGGACCGTGCTTATGATACAAATGCCCTTATGGAGTACCTACATCAACAGGAGGCTCAAGCGGTCATTCCTCCGAAGAGAAATCGAAAGAAGAAACGGGAGTACGATAAGGCTCTTTATGAGTATCCCACCTTGTTGAGAACACCTTTTTGAAGTTAAAACAGTTTCGAGGGATCGCTACCCGTTATGCAAAGTGCGTTTCCTGCTTTGTTGGAGCAATTCATTTGGCATCGATCGTTTTACGGTTCATACTATTCTTCCTTTGGGTTATGGATATAAATGTTGTGTAGCCGATAAAAGATAAAACGGATTTTCGTGATCGCAGAATAAATATATCCATATTTCTATTGGAGAATAGTATGACAGGAGAAAAAGTGCTGAAGCACTTTTTTTATTAAGTAATATGATTACTTCCAGAAAATAAAAATGAGGGGATTTTTTGTTGAAATTTCAATGTTTTTTCTTATTTTCGCATTGCAATTCCAGCGATATCGTTATATTATGGAAGATAAGAAGCGATTGGCTCAAAGATGGAAAAATTATAAAAAGATGGGGGGCAAGTTGCCCCCACGGAAAGGATGGGAAAGATGTATTTGGATGAAAGGACCCTTCCGACTTATCTTCAAAAGGATATTGAAGAGTTAAAGAAAGCCTTGGAAAATAATAATCGTTTGGATGCAAATGAACTGTGGTGCAAGGTATACGGTTCGATCAATTCGGCCCAATACAGCTACGAGATTACAAAAGAAGTGGCCGATTATTTGCGAAGAAAATATTTAGGTCTAAAATAGGAGGATGTTATGGATTTTTCAACTTGTCCGATAAACCGTTTGAAAATGTATGGAGGAGTAAATGGGAATAAGATAGGGATTTCTTTTAACGGAGAAACCTATATGTTAAAGTTTCCTCCGTATGCAAAATTAAACCCGTTGATGAGTTATGCAAATAGCTGTATCAGCGAAGACATCAGTTGTAAGATTTACAAGTCCCTGGGAATTGAAGCTCAAGACACGATGCTTGGGACGTATCAGGATAAAGTGGTGGTCGCATGCAAGGATTTTGAAGTCGATGGGTATCGGTTAAAAGATTTCGCCTTTTTGAAAAACACAATCATCGATAGCGAACAAAACGGATACGGAACAGAGCTGGAGGATATTTTAGAGACCATCGAATCTCAACACATCATGGATAAAAAGGTGCTGCAACGAAGATTCTGGGACATGTTTATTGTCGATACACTTCTTGGCAACTTTGATCGACATAACGGGAACTGGGGATTTTTAGTCAACGAAGACACGCAAGATGTACGATTGGCTCCCGTATATGATTGTGGCTCTTGTCTCTACCCTCAAAGTTCAGATGAGGATATGAGGTTGATTTTAACAGATCAAGACAAGATTACCGATCGCCTTTACAAATTCCCGACATCTGCCATTCGCTCTGAACATGTAAAGATCAACTACTTTCATTTTCTATGCAACACAACGAACCCGGAATGTTTGAAGTCGTTACACAACATCACAAAAAAGATTGATATGAAGAAGATCGATCATATCATCGACTCGACCCCCTATACGACAGAACTACATCGAGAGTTTTTAAAAACGATGCTCCGATATCGAAAAGAACGCATTTTAGATAAGGCGATGGAGATCCAACCGGAGCTGTTCTCGTTTCGGCAAACACATTTTAAATTATAGGAAAAGGAGACGAGAGATGGACGATCGTTATGATTTGATGTTAGAACAAAATATATTTTTAGAAAAAAACACTTGTAGGAAATATCTCGAAGGAATGAGGATCCCATTAAAACGATAGGAGGAAAGATCATGTGGAACATCAATCATTTTATGAGCATAGAGGATTACTGTAGGATCCATAATGTCAAGCCATCTACAGTACGATGCAGATGCCTAAGGGGAACGGTTTTGTCCTCGAAGAAATTCGGTAAAACCTGGCTCCTTCATAGAAACGAAAAGCTCTTTAATTGGAATTTAAAGAGTGTAGAAAATAACTGTCAGATTCTAAAAAAGATGGGATTTGAAATCAAGGAAGAACACGGAATCTTTTATTTTTTCTTTGAGAATAAAAAAATTTTCGTGAGAGAAAAAATGAGAGAGATTAAAAAGCAAATGGAGGAGGCTGAGGATGAATCAAGAAACCTATGAACGTATTCAAAACGAGATCCGGGGTCTTTTAGATCAGTTGATCCAAGAAAAAAAGGAGATAAAGAAATTTTTCGGAGGAAGGAGAACTTACCGGGAAAAAATGGAATTTTTTAAAAATCATTGTCCTTCTATGTTTGAAACAGAGACTTTATTTCTTGAAAAACAAGCAAGGTTCCTCATAAAAGAAATTGAAGATGAGATGAATAGCTATTATGACTATAATTACAATTTCTCTGTTGTCAATGTTATTCTACCGTTTTTGTTTTTGGTACTAAACGCTTTGTTTTTGGATTCAAAATCCGGGGAAATGCTTGTTGCCTTATCAAGTTTTGTTTTTTTTATAGGTGTAGCATCGTTCACTCAAAGAAGAAATGATATGAAAAACCTTCTTCTTACTCTAATCACATTGATTCAAAGAAACACTCAAGCATAAACAATGACAAATTCGGGGTTGATCAATAAAAAGCAGGAGTTTTATGATACAAGATATGCCGATGCCATTGTTGCTTATAACTTGGACAACGGTAGCTTTTGGAGCTATCGCCCTTTTGTGGGTTTGAAAACTAGGCTTAAAAGTGTTCATTCAGGGTCGTTTCTAAAAATGAACACTTTTTTTGCATAAAAAAGCATAAAAAAGCCTGAAAAAAGGTTTTTTTATTGTTCGTAACAGGGTATACTTGAAATGAACACAAAAAATATATGAACAGTGAACACTTTTAGAAAGGAAATGAGATGAAATTCGGATATATTAGAGTAAGTACGGAAGAACAAAACGAAGAAAGACAGATCAACGAACTACTCAAGCATGAGGTTGATCGAAGGAACATCTTCCTGGATAAAATCTCCGGCACTGTGGAGGAGAAAAAGAATTATATTTTGTTGAAGTACAAGCTTCGAGAAGGAGACGAGCTTTACATTCACGAGCTCGATCGCCTTGGCCGAAATAAGAAAGAGGTCAAGGAGGAGCTGGAGAAATTGAAACAAGCAGGAATCCTTGTTCGTATTCTTGATATTCCAACTACGATGATGGATTTTTCGGAGTTTGGAGAACTCCAAAAATCGATTATGGAGATGGTAAATAATATCTTGATCGAAGTGCTATCGACTCAAGCCGAGACCGAGCTTGCTAAAATCAAAAAACGACAGGCGGAAGGGATCGCAATAGCAAAGAGGAAAGGAAAGTACCAAGGCGGAAAGAAGAAGGAACTTCCTTCGAACTTCGGGAAACTTTATGGAAGATGGAAAAACAAGGAAATCAAAGCAACGGAGTTTTGTCAATTAGCAGGCTATAAAAGCAGAACTTCGCTTTATGAAAAAATCAGGCAATATGAAGAAGAGCAAAATTTAGAGAGGAGTTTTAAAACCCACCGCGAAGATATTGACAGATCGAACCAAATATAGTACAATGTACTATATTAAGAAAGGAGATGAGCTTATGGCATTTTCCATCCGATTAACAAGCGAAGAAAAAGCTCTTGCAGAGAGTTATGCAAAAGTCCACGCAATTTCCTTAGGAGAGGCTTTTAAGAAGGCTTTATTTGATCGTATAGAGGACGAATATGACCTTGTCCTGGCAGAAGAAGCTTATAAAGACTATGTGGACAGCGGATACAAATCTACTGCTGTAGCCGATTTCTGGAGAGAGTTGGATGAAAATGTATAAGGTTGAACTGTCTGAACGTTTTAAGAAAGAATTTAAGCGACTGGACAAGTACACACAGAAGATCCTACGAGGATGGATCGATAAGAATCTTGTAGATACATCCGATCCTCGTATACATGGAAAAGGATTGACATCCAACAGAAGTGGTCAATGGAGATACCGAATAGGAGACTACCGCCTTATATGTATGATAAATGATGATACACTTATTATCCTTGCTTTGACTGTCGGACATCGAAAAGAAGTCTATCGCAAATAGCTAATACTGTATCGTTTATCTCAAATTGACAATACCGGTTTTATATGCTACGCTTTAAATAATAAAAGCCGTTGCTTTTATTGGTGGATTGACACCTAAAATCCGAAATTGTTCCCGGACGAATGTGCCGGAAGTTGCCAGGCAACAGAAAAACTCTGGAGCGTTCTCGGACGAATGTGCCGAAAGTTGGCGGACAACAGAAAAATCAATCACTAAGAGGGAGTACGATTCACTGCGGTGGTCTAGGCTCCCTCTTTAAATTTCTATCTTCTTGGAGGAATATAATGAAATTGTAGAATTTCCTCACTATGTAAAAGAACCCGTAGAGCCTCACGGATTCTTTTTTTAAAGTCTGAACTTTTCTTCCATTTCCTCAAAGAGGTGTATATCATTGACAACACCGATTTTATATGCTATACTTATAATTAATAAAAGCCGTTGCTTTTATTGGTGGATTGACACCTAAAATCCGAAATTCTTGCCGGACGAATGTGCCGGACGGTTGGCAAGCAACAGAAAAACTTGAAGCCTTGCCGGACGAATGTGCCGGACGGTTGGCGGACAACAGAAAAATCAATCACTAAGAGGGGGTACGATTCACTGCGGTGGTCTAGGCTCCCTCTTTAAATTGTATATCTGGAGGGTTTAATGGATAAAAGACAAGCAATTAAAATCATTACCGAATGTGCTGAAAAATACGACAGACAATTAAACAACAAGAACTTTCTTTTTTTGTTTGGGGAAACAAAGAGACCCCAATATATAGAAACAGCCTTCTTGTCTCGTAACTTTATGCATTTAACCGGATCTGGTTCAGTTTCCGTAGACAGTAATCGATTCTATAAACTATGTTTAGATAAAAAATTAAATGAAGAGAACATTTCTCTTTATGAAAATGGAGCTACACCTATGAAGCTATCCATCCTTCCTCAACTGATGGACATTCCGTTTAATGCAAGGATGATCGGAGAGTTTAATAAAAGTGGACTGGTACTACATACCGACAAGTTGATAGGAAATACTGTAGCTACCCTCGGATTTGTAGAAGACAAGGGTTACTATATTCCAAACACAGCCTTGAAGGAAGACTGTAGAAATTTATCGAGCGAATCTCCCAAACGAATCCTTGCGATTTTAAGCAAGTCAATGACAGAGGAACGATATCAAACTATCACGTACTTGGCAAAAAAGCTGGATTTTTATAACATCAAACTTCCTGATGAGATCGAAGAGAAGATCGATGTCTTGATCCCCTTTGTGCAGTCTCAAAAAAATCAAATGAAATTGTAGAATTTCCTCACTATGTAAAAGAACCCGTAGAGCCTCACGGGTTCTTTTTTAAAGTCTGAACTTTTCTTCCATTTCCTCAAAGAGGTGTATATCATTGACAATGCCGATTTTATATGCTATGCTTATAATTAATAAAAGCCGTTGCTTTTATTGGTGGATTGACACCTAAAATCCGAAAGCATAGCCGGACGAATGAGCCGGCAGGTTGGCAAGCAACATAAAAACTTGAAAGCACAGTCGGACGAATGAGCCGGCAGGTTGGCGGACAACATAATAAATCAATCACTAAGAGGGGGTACGATTCACTGCGGTGGTCTAGGCTCCCTCTTTAAATTTCTATCTTCTTGGAGGAATATAATGAACAAGAAAAAAGCTATTAAAATAATCTATGAATGTACAAAAAAATATGAGAATCAATTGAACAATAAAAACCTTCTTTTTTTGTTTGGAGAAGCAAGAAATCCGAAATTTATAGAGGCTGCTTTTTTTCCTTATAACTTTATGCACTTGACAGGAGCCAGTAAAACATCTATAAAAAGTACTCAATTCTATGAACTTTGTTTGGATAGAAAATTAAATGAAAACCATATTTCTATTTACGAAGATGGTACTACAGAGAAAAAATTATCCGTTCTTCCTCAACTAATGGATATTGCATCTACTGCAAAGATGATTGGAGACTTTAACAACAGTGGATTTCTATTACAATCCGAAAAAATAGTTGGCAATACTGTTGCTATAATGGGATTTGTGAAGGTAAATGATTACTATATTCCTAACACAGCCTTGAAGGAAGACTGTAGAAACTTGTCGAGCGAATCTCCTAAACGAATCCTTGCGACTTTAAGCAAGTCGATGGCGGAAAAGCAATATCAAACTATCACGTACTTGGCAAAAAAGCTGGATTTTTATAACATCAAGCTTCCTGATGAGATCGAAGAGAAGATCGATGTCTTGATCCCCTTTGTGCAGTCTCAAAAAAATCAAATGAAATTGTAGAACCTCCTCCTATGTAAAAGAACCCGTAGAACCTCACGGGTTCTTTTTTAAAGTCTGAACTTCTCCTCCATCTCTCTGTGGATCCTAAGATATTTGAAGTAGCTTGCACTTTGCGTATTGACCTTTCGGTGTTGTTGTTTGCGGTCATCCTGGCGAAAGAACTGACTTAATGCGAAGAAAAACTCCTGAAGCATCTGTTTTCTTTCGAAATCATTTCTTTTCTCGATCCATTCCTTTGCGGAAGAAAGACTATAAAAATTCGAATTATAATAATTATACTCCTTCGAATTTGTCCAGCCCTTCCCCTCTTTTTTGAAAAGAATCGCATCTTCTGCGAACTTAAAATCAAACTGATCGTTCTCCAGGAGTTTTGTTTGAAACTCCTGGAGAGAATGACTCTCCTTCAGCGTATTCAAATACACTTCTTTGAACTGATATTTCAAAGAAGTGGTTGTCTTATATTCATGATCGTAATTTTCTTTGATTCTCTCCTCGATGTAATCTTTTGAGAACAAATTTGTCCCAAATTCGTTTATGATCTCCTTTTCGGTAAAGTCGATCCCGTCTAAAAGAATCGATCCCTATTTTTCTTCGAAAATTCGGCCTCTACGCTTCAAACCCTCTTCAAAGGATGCGTAGTCAAAGATTCTTTTAACGACGAAAAGAAATCGTTTTTCAGGGCATTTTCTTTTAGAACATCATCTAAAAACTTGAGATTGACCCTGTAATATCCGGAAGAAGTTTCCTTGAATCCGATCCCTTCCTCCCGGAGTTTTTGAAGAAAGTCTTCCTTGGTGGATGCTTCCTTCAGGAAGGTTTTGATCTTATCTTCCATCTCTTCTTTTTTCGTATAAGACCCACTGCACCGCCGTTTAATGGCAGCCAAGGAATACGATTCTCCAAGTGTCTTTCCTCGATATTTTTTTGCTCCAAGCTGGAAATTGATAAAACTTCCCCGGAAGTAGCAGTGAATCTTATAACGTTTGTTGATCTCCTTTACAAAATCATAGATATTCTTTACCTTTTCCTTGTCTGCAATCACGGCATCGATCGCATACGTGATCAGCTCCTTATTTGTAAAAACTCCTCTGTCCTTTAATTTATTCTCCTCCATACCTTCCTTTCTTGAGAGGAGTTTTTCCTTGGCCAAGTCTTCCTGCGTTTTAAAATCATAACGCTTCATGATCGAATCGTGAAGATCCAGAAGCTCTTTTAAATTTTCTTTGGTATCCGGAAAAGATTTAAGCGTATTGGAATTAACTGCCGAAAAAATAATATGATTATGCACATGATCCGTATCCTTGTGTGTAGCACATACGACCTGGTATCCTTCCTCATAATATTTTTTCGCAAGCTCTTTGGCGATGGAAAAAGCCGTTTCATAATCGACATGATCCGAATCGTCAAAAGATTGTTTGATGTGATAAAACGTCCTTGAATCTTTTCTTTGCACTTCACGAAGTGCAAAAAGATCCTGGAACTCTTGAGCGTAATTTTCTTTCGTGCAATTTAAAAACAAACTCTTATAGGCCTTATCTTCTCTTGTAATATATCCGATGCCGAACGACTTACTTTTTGTCATCGGCTTTTTGTTGGGAGTCAAAATAACAACTGCCATATTCTCC
The DNA here is from genome assembly GCF_042652965.1 of Filifactor villosus. Classification (NCBI taxonomy): domain Bacteria; kingdom Bacillati; phylum Bacillota; class Clostridia; order Peptostreptococcales; family Filifactoraceae; genus Filifactor; species Filifactor villosus. The sequence continues at coordinate 478 of NZ_JBHSHL010000005.1, read as the reverse complement.
CTCCTGATCCTCTTTTACAGTACATATTTTTTATATCGTTGCACTTCCAGTTGCAATTTATTTTTCAACTTCATATACTCCCGGAGGGTCTCTTCTTCCTGATCAAACAAATTGATTCTTCTTAAAAAGAATTGCAACTGGATAAGAATTTGTGTGAACGTTTCTTCAAAAAAAGAAAGCATTTTATAAGAAGTTTTCTTCTTGTTGATGCAGGAAATAATAAACTGCGATAACGTAATTTTTTCTTTAATACAGATCTCCTCGATCCGGTGGAAGTCATAAGGATCGATTCGAATTTTGATATTGATCTTTCCCGGAGATGTATTTCGTGCGTAATTCTCCAGGGGATATTTTTCTTGATACTGATCAAAAAGTTGAGTAGCATACGTCAAATATTCCTGAATCGATCTAGAGCGTGTCTACACAAATTAAACAAGGCATCTTAACCATAAAACGATCGATGCCAAATGAACTGCTC
>NZ_JBHSHL010000004.1:586-1799 GCF_042652965.1 Filifactor villosus | reverse complement strand
ACCTCCTCTGTTTTATACGAGTATCTCATATTTTTTACGTTTTGTAAAGTATTGCGTAGACACGCTCTAAATCATTAATTTTTTCTTCAGTATATTGTTGCTTCGTCGCTCCTTTGTTATTCTCTATGTCGATACAAAAATCAACACCCCTATATAAGGCACCCTGCATCCTCGGAGATAAGATAACAGGAGAGATGCTTCTGAGTTTAAATTTTACTTTCTTTTTCACATGACACCTCCAGCTCTTTCAAATAAGAATTTCCAAATACAATGGCGTTTTTATACATAAGGTTGTAAGGATTTCTTATACTTTCGCCTGACAAAAACTCCTTTTGCAGAGAAGAAACGACGCTTCCTTCTCCAATAAAGCTGATAACCTTTTCCTTGTCCATTCCCGCAGAAATATGAAAAGGTCTTCTCTCCGAGGTATAGAGCGAAATACTTGATTTTTCCCAATCGATACTGTTTTCAGCGGGAAGTAACATCCCTATATTGAGATAGTTACGTTCGCTTCTATTTTTTTGTTTCGGTTCTTTGTTGCATTTCTTTATCTCTTTCAAAAGATACCGATTATATCCCTGACTTGCTTTCGGTCCAATCAACAAAACCTTGCCTTCATCAAACGTTCTTCCCTCAAACAGATTTGCCAACAGGCTGTTATCTCCTGTCCGAACAAAAAAATGAAATTCTCTTACCCCTTTGGGATCCTCTTCGTTTCTGTTGTTTTTTATAAATTGCACGATCGGCAAACTGTAAGCAACATTGGGAAAACCCGGCAACTGCTTCTCCTGGCTTGCCAACTTGAATTTTTGTACATAAGTTTGACGCTTTCTTAAAGAAGAATAATCCTCCATTGCCTTATAAGAACAGGAAGATCCGAAGGGATTTTTCCGGTTTTTGATATCCTGAATCAATCTTATCAAGTCTTTTTCTTCAAGATAATCCATCCTTTTAACGGCTTCATAAATCTTCTTTCTCGAGTAAGAATTCTTTTCTTTCTCTTTTTCGCTTAGATATTTGAGTGCTTCAACAAACTCCTCTTCCAACTTCTTTAGAGCTTCCTTTTCTTCCTTGCTTTTGTTAACTATCTCCTTATATTCTTTTATCTTAGGAAATACCGCACAAAAAGAGCTAATAGTTCCCTATAAGGAACAAAACTATGATAAAATAAAAGATATAAAACAGAATCAAACCCAGTAATTAGAAACCATAC
>NZ_JBHSHL010000004.1:0-518 GCF_042652965.1 Filifactor villosus | reverse complement strand
AGAACTCATTAAACCCTTCTATTACAAAGCAGAACGTGGAAACAAACCCTACGAAATAGAATTGATGCTACGACTCTATATCCTACAGAACCTGTATAACCTCTCAGACATGGCAACCGTTGCGGAAGTCATCGACAGCAGATCCTTCTCAGAATTTTGCTACATCACTTCCAGCAACCAAGTTCCTGATGGAGATACTCTAGGCAGATTCCGTCATCTTCTTGAGCAAAACAATCTACAGCAACAATTCTTTGAACAGGTAGTAGATCGTCTTCGTAACCAAGGAATCCTTCTCAAAAAAGGAACCATAGTAGATGCTGCCATCATCTCCTCTCCCTCCTCCACAAAAAACCAAAGTAAACAAAGAGACAAGGAGGCACATCAAACAAAGAAAGGAAACAATTGGTACTTCGGATACAAAGCCCATATAGGGGTAGACGCTAAAAATGGTTTGGTACACAGTGTGAAAGTAAGTGCAGCGAACGTACACGATGTAACGATGGTGCCGGAGTTATTAA